>JAIORR010000200.1 GCA_021108055.1 Candidatus Cloacimonadota bacterium | reverse complement strand
ATTAAATGAACATCCATTTGCGGGAATGGAATATTAATTCCGTTCTTATCAAATTCCTGTTTTGCCTGTTCGGTCAGATCAAAATGGACAGTCCAGTAATCTTCTGTTTTTGCCCAAACGCGAACTGTGAAATCGATGGAGCTATCTCCTAAATTACCCAGTTTTACAAAGGGTTCCGGATCTTTTAAAATAAGTTTGTGCCCTATAATTATATTGTTCAGGATATCTTTAACTTTACTTATATCTGCCTCATATCCCACACCAAATGTCAGATCTACTCTGCGTGTTTTTTCTGCAGAATAATTTGTGATAGTACCATTCATTATCTGAGAATTGGGAACGATTATTTTCTTATTATCGGGAGTTTTAAAATCTGTTGTGAAAATACTTATCCTGTTTACTGTCCCGCTTACCCCACCGGCATTAACATAATCACCTACTTTGAAAGGTCTTAATATCAACATCAGGAATCCTGCTGCAAAATTGGAAAGTGAGCCTTGAAGAGCCAATCCGATCGCCAGACCGGCAGCACCGATTATTGCCATAAAAGAAGTGGTTTGAATGCCAAGCTGAGAAAGAGCAGCCAGAATTACAAACACCCATAGTACACTATAAGTTAGAGATGAGATAAAAGATGAAATGGTTTTATCTATTTTCCTTTTATTCATTACTTTTACAATCAATTTAGGAATACTTTTTGCAATTATGCGGCCAATAACTAAAATAGCAATAGCTGCCATTAGTTTAAGCCCGAAAGCGGATCCCCATTCAATTAATTTATTCATTAAATTTTCCACTAAATCCTCCTGCATAATATAAAACGGATTCAGCAAATTACTGAATCCGTTTTAACTTTTTATGATACTTTATTACTTGGTTCTAAAGAATTCAATCCGACGGTTCTTAAATCGTCCTTCTTTTGTTTTGTTGGTCGTAACAGGATGGTCGGGACCTAACCCGATAGCTCTCAGACGAAATCCTTCAACTCCCTGGTTGATCAAAAAACGACGCACAGATTCAGCTCTTTTCCGAGACAGTTTCATATTTAATTTTCGGGAACCGGTATTATCGGTATGCCCACTGATCTCAAGATACATCTCAGTATAATTATTAAGTGTTCTCACAACTTTACCAAGAATCAATTTGGCTTCATCTGTAAGCTCAGAACTACCAACTTTGAAGTTGACACCATCAAGAATGATTGGTGCTTTTTTCTTAAACACAATTTCCGGTTTTGTATCCGGACAGCCATCCTCATCTTCAAAGCCATTATAGTTTTCAGCTTCAAGAGGACATTTATCTACTCCATCCATAACTCCGTCACCATCGGTATCTGGATTTGTCGGGTCTGTCTTGTGGGTATTAACTTCATCATAATCATTCAAACCGTCGTTATCTGTATCGATATTATTCGGATCGGTTTTGTAGTTATTGATCTCATCACCATCGCTCAGACCATCACTATCGGAATCCACCGTTACAGGATTTGTGTGATAAGTAAGAACTTCATCATAATCATTCACACCATCCATATCCGTATCGGCAGCATTCGGGTCTGTTCCTGTGCTATCGGCATTTATGAATTCACCTGTATTTGTTTCTACATAATCATCAAGTCCATCGCTATCATTATCGAATTCAGGGCAACCGTCTTCATCTTCATATCCATCAACATCTTCAGGTTCAAGCGGACATTTATCAAGCTTGTCTTCAATACCATCACCGTCGGTATCACGCCAGCCGCCAAATCTGCAGGTGAATCCAAATCCTATTGCCAGATTTCCGGTTTGAATATCTCCGGGTTCAACTCCGGACATGTTACCTGTCTGACTGAATAACCGTTGATAGCGAACATTAAAATCTATTCCAACAGTTCTGGAAACTTCCCATTCGATACCGGTACCGATTGTACCCATAAAGTTATTGCCGGAATCAATCGTTTCATCAGTATCTGTATCGATACATTCCCATTTCATAGCACCAAGACCACCGACAAGGTAGGGTATCCAGTTTTTATCTTTCCTCAGGTTATACTTGCAATTAACAGAAAAAGGTAATAGAGTAGTTTTGAATGGTTCATCGGGATCTTCACTGATATGGCTCATGATCTCCAGCAGTTCACTTTTATCACGAACCGTAACAAATCCATAGCCACCACTCAGTTCAATACCAACCCTTCTGGTGATATAATATCCAAAATTGAATTCGCCCATCATTCTCACAGTGCTGTCATCTTCTTCTCCGCCAATAAGCTTGATAGCGCTTCCACGAAGTCCCGTGTAGATCTGCCGTTGAAATATCTGGGCAAAAGCAGGTGTAATGAATATGAGACTGAATATTAAAAGAAAGAAGCATATTCTATTAACCTTATTCATTTATTTTCCTCCATTTTTTTACAATCCCTTGAATTTAATCCTTTATGTATTGTCAATCCAATTTTCTTATTTACCAGGTGCCGTTTGGTCCTCCATGCGCTCCGAGATCATTTGTAGAATCGTCAGCATCTTTGAATTTATCTGAAGGATCGCCTGAATCTATGCAGGGAGAACCCGATTGTAATTTAAAATTATTAGATTCCGGTTTTTCGAACATCGGAGTTGAACTAATAACACCTTGTCTCATAAAGATAGTTCCATTATTATTAGTTTTAATTCCATCTTCTTCCAATGCTTCGATATTTGTGTATTTAATTGTTAATTTAATATCGCCGAATTCATGGAAACAAATCTGCTGAGGAGAATTATTCCAAAGAATGGAATTTATTAAAGATGCATCAGAAGCTCTGTTACAAAAGATGCCGCCTCCGGATAATGCGGAATTACCATAGATCGTAAGATTTTCAAATACCGGATGTGAATATTGAGAGTAAATCCCTCCACCATAACCGTACTTAACACCATTAACCTTATTTCCGGAAATAATACAATTTTTTATTTCAGGATTTGAGTCGTAAATATAAACTCCACCACCAAATTCACTGGCTGTATTTGAAATAATTTTCATTCTTGTCATTTTCGGGTTGGATTTAGTTAAATATATTCCGCCCCCATATCCACTGGTTCTATCAACAGACGAATTACCTGAAATAACCACATCCTCAATAACAGGATTAGAATTATACAAATAGATACCGCCACCCAGTTTACCTGCATTATTATCGATTACTGCACAATGTTGTATGGTCGGGCTTGCATGGTAAATAAATAAACCACCACCCATAGCATCATTACCGCTTCCATTTGTTATTGTAAATCCTGTCAGGATCGATTTGCTATCTTCTGCGTTTTCAAAACTTACCACACTTCCATTCCGATTTCCATCTATTATTGTTCGGGAAATATAAGACGATTCTCCGGTAATAAAAAATTGTGAACACACTGTAATGCTCTTCCCTTTAAAATAAATATTTTCTTTATAAGTTCCTGGTTGGACTATAACCAGATTTCCATCGATCGCACTATCGATAGCCTCTTGAATTTTCGGGAAATCTTCCGGAACTCTAAGTTTACCATAATGACAGACTCCATTTATTTCATCTGAATATTCTGATCTATTCTGGTTAACATAACAATAAAGTCTGTAAAAATATTTTTCGTGTATCTTTGTATCCGAATCAACAAAGAAAGTAGTATTTGCAGGAATAGTTGTGTATAATTCAAAACCAGTGTCAGCAGTTCTTCTTTCTATTTTAAATCCATCTTCGATACTATAGTTATCTTCCCAGGATATTTTTATCTTTTCATCTCCAACTATCCTTAAGGAAATATTCACAGGAATATCGATAATCATTGTTTTCTTTATAACATCAGAATAATCGGAAGAATTAACGCTCGTGAATCCCTTGATCCTGTAAAAATATTCAGTTCCATAACGTAATTCTTTATCATTATAAGAGATAACATTGGATGTTGTTCTTCCTATTTCCGTGAAATCATTTCCGTTAGTACCTCTTTCAATTTGATAACCATCCTCAAAGAAACAGTTATCAACCCAGGTGAGTTTTATTTCACAATCACCAACAATCGTTGCATTCAATTCGGTAGGTTTGGGAAATCTTGTTTCAATTTGTTCAAAATTTGAATAATCGGATTCATTCAAGGATGAATATGCATAAACTCTGTAAACAAATGTTCTTCCGGATAATAGACCCGTATCTGTATAAGAAGTAATGCTTTCATTTAAGGTTGTAATCAAAGAAAATTCATCTTCACCCATTTTCTTTTCCAGTTTATAACCTTTCTCAAATTCACAGTTATCTTCCCAATAAAGAGCAACTGTATGATCGTCGACGACCTCGGCAGTGAGAAAAGTAGGTCCGGGAAATATTGTGGTAACAGGTACTGCATTGGAGTATAGAGATATATTTAATTTTGTAATGGAAGCAACTCGATAAACATATTTGATTTTATAGCGTAACCCCTCGTCCAGAAAAGAAGTTACTTTTTCTTCCAGAGTGGCAATAACATTAAATTCACAGTCATCATCTTTTCTTTCTAACTGGAAACCTTCATCAAAAATACAGTTATCTACCCAGGATATTTTTATAGACTGGTCGTTAACTACAACAGCAGAGAGATACGAAGGTTCAGGAAAAATCGTATGTGCGGATATTTCATTCGAATAAGGTGATACTGAAGCAGAAGTGACAGCTACTGTCCTATAATAGTAAGTAATTCCGTATGTTAATCCATTATCCTGATAAGAAGTAGTATTGGAAGGAATGTCTGCTATTTTCTCATATTCACCACCTTCTTCTTTCCTTTCTAATTGAAAACCTTCTTCAAATTTACAATTATCATCCCAGAAAAGTTTGAGTGATTGATCATTTATTTCTTCATAATAAAGATTACCTGGTCCGGGAAAAACAGTTTTGTCGGTAATTTCACTTGAATAAGCGGATTCGTTCAAGGCGGATATACCTTTTATCCGGTATGTGTAAGGAACCCCCAGGGTTAATCCTTTATCGATGAATGATCTTTTGCTTTTACCTAATTCTGTTATCAATATAAATTCGCCTTCTTCTTCTTTTCGTTCCAGTTTATAACTTTCTACAAATGTGTTTTTATCTTCCCAGTAAACTGTTAAAGATTGATCATCGATAAGAGTTATTCTTAATTTCTGGGGAACAGGGAATTCCGTTTTAATTGATACTTCGTTCGAATAATCCGATTCATTTACAGGTGAAAAAGCTTTGATCCTGTAGAAATAAACCTTACCGCTAGTCAAACCAGAATTGATATAATATGTTGCATTTGGTGTTACTTCTGCTACTTGTGAATATTCTCCTTCAGCTTCTTTTCGCTCGATCCTGAACCCCTGTTCAAAATCGCTCATATCTTTCCATGTAAGCCTGATGGTTTGATCATCGATTGCTTTTGTTGCAAGAGCAGTGGGACATGGAAACTCTGTTGTTAGCGTTACTTTATTTGAATATTCCGATTTATTAAGCGAAGTGAATGCATAAATTCTATAGGTATATTTCACGCCCGACGAAAGTCCTTCATCTCTGTAATGTACAATGTTTGGAGAAGTTTTTACTATTTCTGTGAACTCCCCTTTTTGCTCTGCTCTTTCTATAATGAAACCTTCTTCGAAACTGCAATCATCAATCCAGTTAAGTTTAACAGATTGATCATTTATTATGCTCACGATGAATTCTCTTGGACCAGGGAAAATCGTATATATAGTTACTTTTTTTGAATAACCCGAGTTAGTTTCACCAAGATAGCAAAACACTCTATACGTATATTTTTTGCCAAAAGAAAGACCTTCGTCAACGTATGAGGTTGAATTCTTCTTTAATGTGGCAATAACCTTATAGTCTCCACCGCTGTCTTTTCGTTCTATTTTATATCCTTTTTCGATATTGCAGTTATCTTCCCATTTAAGGGAAATATACTGATCGTTTATTGCATTTGCAGAAAGATTTGCGGGTTCCTCCAGTTTAATTTTTTCTTTCTTTTTTGCTGATGATTCTTCGGAAGTTCCCTGTGCAAAACAATTACTAATTACAAAAACAATAGCAATGAAAATAATTACTCTCTTTTTCAATTTTTACCTCCAAGAATTTTATTAATAAAAATTATTAAGAACTTTTATTTATTTGAAATTAAACTGTCAATAAATACTTAAGTTCTTTTTTTATAGCTTTGTAATGTGAACCTTTCCAGAAAATCCTACCGCATTTTCTACAGAGCTTGAATTCATCTAAACTTTCATAGACAAATTCAGGTATTAATTCTTTTATTTTTTCCTTTGAAATATCAAATAATTTTTTATTACACAAAATACATCGGGAGAAGAGATATTCCTCTTTTACAGTTACAATATCGTTCAGTTCTTTCAATTGATCACGATGATCGACCGACATGATTAACCTCCTCGAAAATTTCTGGTTTGAGGTTGCCAGTTTTCTGCTTCGAGTAAGAAAAATTCTGTGTTCTCTGTTTGCCAATCTTATTGCATTATGAAAACTTATGCTTTTATACACAGCAGCGTCATAACCAAGTAAACGCAGCCATTTGGCAAGACGGTTCAGATTTTCATCTAATAAAAAATTTGGCTTTCGTAAGACCATTAATCAAATTTTCCAACTCTGAAGAAAGTTTCTACTTCGTGTACTTTCGACATTTTTGCTTCTTTCAATGTTCCGGTGAAAAGGATCTTCCCGTCATCGATAAATATTATTCTATCTGCAATTCTATGGATACTGGCAAGTTCATGAGTGACGATCAAGATAGACATTTTAAGAAGTTTCTTTAATTTTTTTATCAGTTCATCGAGAGATGCACTTGTAAGCGGATCCAGTCCGGCAGAAGGTTCATCACAAACCAGTATGACAGGATCTAATGCTATCGCTCTGGCCAGGGCAGCTCTTTTTTTCATCCCTCCGGAAAGTTCGGATGGAAATGAACTAGCGGATTCTCCAAGATTAACGAGATTCAGTTTAACGCGTATCATCTTTTCAATTATTTGAGCAGAAAGGTTCGTATGCTGCTCTAATGGAATAGATATGTTATCAAAAATGCTGATCGAATTAAGAAGAGCACCATTCTGGAACAGCATTCCGATCTTACTGAGTATTTCATCATATTCCGGTTCGTCCATTCCGGTAACCTCTTTTCCGAATATTTTCACCGAGCCGGAATAAGGTTCATAAAGCCGGAGGATATTTTTTATCAGTGTTGTTTTCCCGCAACCGCTGCCACCGAGAATAACGGTTATTTCCTGCGGATAAACATCTACGGAGACACCATCCAGAACGATTTTGTCACCGTATTTTGCTACAAGGTTCTTGACTGATATTATTGCTTTCTTCATACTTTAAAATAAAATATCAAACTATTGATCGCATCCAGAATTATAACCCAGAAAATTGAAGCTACAACAGATTGAGTGGTAACCTTACCGACTCCTTCTGCTCCGCCTTTTACATTGAAGCCGTAATAACTTCCTATGATAACGATAACCCAGGCAAAGAAATAACTTTTTCCCAGACCGACCAGTACATCTTTCAAGGTTAAGACATCGATAACTCTGTTGAAATATGCGATTGCACTTAAATCGAGATATGTGACGGCAACTATCAATCCACCAAATATTCCGATGATGGTAGAAGCAGTTACAAGAAGCGGAATGCAGATCGTGATGGCGTGAAATTTGGGCACAACAACATAACGGATAGGATTTATCGCCATCATTTTGAGAGCATCTATCTCTTCGGTAACTTTCATTGTAGCTATCTCGGAAGCTATGGATGAGCCGCTTCTTCCTGCCAGAATGATCGCTGTGAGTATTGGTCCCATTTCGGTAACCATAGAAATTGCCATCAGGTCTGCCACGAAAATATTTGCACCAAACTGGCGGAGTTGAGCTGCAGATTGCAAAGCTAATATCAATCCCAGAATGAACGATAACAAGCCAATGATACCGAACGCATCCACACCGATAAATAAACTCTGCTGAACTACCGAACCTTTACGCTGTCCCTTTTTATTAAAGATACCCACAAAAGACCAATAGAAGATATCCGCTAAAAGATATATTGCATTTTTTGAAGAATTTCTCCATTTATAAAAGCCATTTCCAATAAATTCAAAAATGCTGATAGTTTTTTTTACTACAACTTTTTCAATATCGAGAGAAGAAAAAGTTTTAAAAGCATTATCGATTTCGTTGCTCATGTTTATCAGTGCCGGAGAATTTTCTCCCAGAGATAAATATATTTCATCAAGGAAAGCAATGCCGGCACTATCGGCAAAAGTTACTTTCTTCATATCTATCTTGCCGATCGTCTCGTTTCTGAATTGAGAAAATTCCCGTAATGAAGCTGTAACGGTGAATTTGGTTAATTCTCCTTCTAAAGTAAGTGTTTTATCTTTAAGTTTCATTTTTTATTTAAGAAAGTATGTGATCCTGAGAAAAAGACTATGTTTTGTGACAATATAGTCATCTCCAATTTCCAGTTGTTTATTTTTAAAAGTTAATTTATAATCTAAAGAAATATATTTAAATAATTTAAGATTAATTATATTTTCCCATTCCATAGAATAATCATCCTCTTTGCTGAAGGGAAACAGGAAGTCGGCATTCGTACTGTAGGTAAGATTTAATGGAAGCTGGAAATCTCCTTCAATAGATAGTTCTATACCTGTTTTGCTTTCAGATTCCATTTCATTATAGGTCCTGTGCTCAATTTGGAGAGAATCTGTCCAGGTACTATCACTTACAAGTTGATAATAATCATTATTCATTTCCTGACGCATTCCAAAGCCTGCTCTAAAGTTTAAATCTGCTTTTGCAGAATTTAGCATCCGGTAATTAATTCCTGTTCCTTCTTTCATAACTAAAGGATATAAAGGGGATTTGACTTCAACTTCATCTGTTAGAACACTGTCTTCGATAGTATAATTATTATTATCGATCTTTTTGTAATAGAATTCACTGGAACTGAAATTATTTTCCCGGAAAAAATGGGTATTCAGATCGAACCTGCCATAGAAACCAAAATCTTTCAGGAAATAATAAATAAATGTGTTCTTTAGATCAAATTCATCTGCTGCAAGTCTGAAATCGGTATCGGTGGTTTTGGATGTACCTACTTCGATATAGTTTTTCATTTTATAAAAAACCGGTTCTTTATCATAGATCAAATAGTTATTCAACTGAGCATTCGTAGTAATGGTAGTTTCCGGATTATCTTTATCGACTTCGTTATTGCTGTTAACATTAAAGTTCGCATAGATCGAGCTGGAAAATTTCAGATTACCGGAAGTTCTTTCCAGAAAACTTTCTTCCAAGATACCTGCACCAGCCAGGTTAGTTGGATTTCCATCTTCATCTGTATTAACAACTATCGTCAACTTCTGCACTTTTCCTTCTTCAATCAGCACTGTTGTAAAATCCGTATAAGTATTAAATGGTTCATTATTTATTGTAACCTTGTAATAACCGGGTTTTAATATCCATACTTTTTCCTGTTCACCCACTTCTTCTTCTGCAGGAAATTCACTACCATAACTATCACCATTTTCCAAATCGAAAACTTCATATCTTATTTTGGCAAAATTTCGTTTTTCATCTATTACGCCTACAATCAGGCAACCCCAGTTTGGTTCTACAATTGTTTTATATCGAGGAATTATCTTCACATTTTCTTTCGTTATCCACTGATTGAGCTTTCCCGAACCATATACGATCTTATATGTTCCTTCGAGAAGAGGAATGGGAGTTCCCATCTTTCCCGACTGTTCATATCCGTATTTATCGATTATTTTATAAACCGGTTCGTTTTCTGTTCTTGTTATCGCCGGTAATAAAAGAAGCCCTTTTCCTTCTCCGACAATATCTTCATCAATGATTTCCAGCATCGATGTAACCACTCCCTCTGCTAATTTAATAGGCGGAATATCTTCATCTTTTCCCAAAACAAAATGTAAGATGATCTTTCTTACGAAATTATCAGTTTCTTCAAGGATCATATCATTTATCGTTTGTACGAAAGTATCTACATCTTCTGCCAAAAGAACTTTTTCGATATTCGTTGAATATTCAACTATACTGCTTTGCTCTCCGCTTTTTCTCAACTTAAAATCCATATTCAAACGGGCTTGATGGATAGTTTCGGATTTATATAATTCGATATTATTAATTGTTGTACTGATCTCATACTCGGGACGAGCTGTTAAATACTCTCTTTGAGCCGATTTAAAAAGATTATAATTATTTATTCTTTTTGTTATCAGATCCGGAATGATCTTTGAAAGCTTGACTCCCCACATATCATAGTCCGAATAAGTGATACGCGGGCCGAAGTGCCTGACAACGATCTGGCTTTTTCCGTAAGTTCTCGGGATTTTTGTATCAAGCACAAATACAGCAATATCGATAGGTGTTTTCTGATACAGTATCTCTTTTTCGGAATGACTGTAATATTCAAGAACATAATAATTGGGGGAAATAAGTTCCCCGGCGGAACAACTGAAAAAAACAACTGATAATAACAGGCAAACAAATCTTATATATCTTTTCATATTTTCTTCCTTATTCTCTTTTCTTTGCTCTTAATAATAGCGAAGGGTCTTCACTTATCTGCCTGGAGAATTCATTCAGATATTCGAGTGTTTCCTTCAAATTTTCGATCGTATCGATAATATCCTGCCTGCTTTCCATATGCGTTGCATCGATGTGAGCAAGTGTTACATTCATTTTTTTTATTGTTTCATCGAGGTTGTTCAATAGAGTTCCAACATCTGCTTCTGCAATTTCATCGGATATTTTTTCTACATTGGTAATAACATTCTGCACTTTTCCTGTTTGCAAAATAGTATTCAATTCTCTGGTGATATCTGCCAATTCGGTGGTAGATCTCTCCAGATTGGAAACAATATCTGATGCCGGCTGTCGGTTTTTAGTTATAATGGAATCTACATTTGAGAGTATATTATTCAGTTTCCGTTGGTTTTCTTTATTTGTGATCTCTCCGAGATTGTTAAGTAGAATTTCCATTTTTTTTGTTAAGATCTCAGCTTTGCCCGAGATGCTGTCAAAAGTAGAAACTCCTGCCGGGATATAAGTTTTTGGCTTGATAAATCCCGCTTCATTTGATCCACCAGTTATTTCCACCTGCAGCAGTCCGGTAATTCCGATCGGGATCAGAGATGCTTTAACATCTTCTTTAAGTGGTGTTCCGGATTTCACACTGATAACGACAATGATATTTGCAACGTTTTCTCGATCGATCTTTATATCTTCTACTCTACCGATGTCAATTCCATAATATTTTACAGGTCCGCCGATCTGCAGTCCCGAAACAGACACATCTTCATATTTAATGTAA
>JAIORR010000227.1 GCA_021108055.1 Candidatus Cloacimonadota bacterium | reverse complement strand
TACAGGTCCGCCGATCTGCAGTCCCGAAACAGACACATCTTCATATTTAATGTAATATGTATCACGTTTTTCCATAATCTTACTGCCGGCAACCATAACCAGGAAGATTATCAAAATAACAGAAATAACAACAATAAAAATTCCTAATCTCAACTTCTGGGCTTTACTAACCATCTGGTTCTCCTTAATTAATTTCGGAAATTAAATTAATTCAAGTCGATGTCAAGAAAAAGATAGAGAAAGCACTATGAATTTCTATGAAAGAGTTTTATTTTTGTTGCTTTGAAATGTAAATAAGGTATAAGATCAATAAGTTAAAACAATATATCGATCCAGATACTAAGAGTAAATGTTCTTACCTTTGTACCTCTTTTTTTATCATGATTATTTTCGTATTTACTGGACAGACCGGCACTTATGTTTCTATTAAATTTATAGGAGGCTCCGGGAGTTATAGAATAATTAAACTTATTTATTTCTGTATTTTTTTCTGTTTCCCCTTTTCTTGTAGAATAGCTTTTTTCCATATTAAATCCGATGTCTGTTGTAAGTTCGTTTTTCAATCTGGTTCTTTTAAAGAATAGTATCTTCAATCCTTTTGCAGAGGCAAAAGTCCATGACAAAGAACCTGTGAGAGACTGGACAGTAGATTGAGTTGTAATATCGTAAGTATTGTGGTGAGTAATATTTTTTGTATCTGAATAATTAACGGAAATGCTGCTGGTTATATTATTTTTCCAGTTCCCATTCCAGGAAATCAAAGGAGACATGGTCATTCTTTTTTGTTCGGAATCCGGATCTATAAAATCGATTTCCCCATCGACGGTTTCCGAAAAAACATAACTACTACTCAATCGCGAACTGGTAAGAAGTTTTTCTATACCGATCAATTTTTCCAATTCGCTCAATGTAAGGCTGACGTTAGGGAATGTAGTTGTTATCTGGATATTGCTATAGTCTCCATATGTTGTTCTTATATCTTTTGAATATCCGAACGTTGTACGTAGAAAGTTTAGCACGGGAAATCCAAATGAAGTTGAATATTTATCATTAATCGTTTTTGATAGAATTTCTTTATCATCTCCTTCTTCGTCCAGAATATGCGGTAAGCCAAGTTGATAAAGAAATTCCGGTCTTTTCCCACGTTCATCATAAGTTGTTTTGTATGTATTATCGTAATTAACTTTTATGTTTTCTATCCGGCTTATATAACCCACAATGCTTGCAAAAATATTCGATCTTTTTACCATTGACACCGTTTTCTGTTTCGGATCTGACATTTCATTGTTAAAACCTTTTCCATCTTTTCCTTCTTCCTGTTCTTTGTCTTCCAGTTCTTTTTCAAACCTCGCTTTTTCATCTTCTCCAAGATTCTCAAAATCGGGAACAACATCTTTCGACAGTTTCTCTTCTTCTTCCGGAAGTTTTCCTTCTTCTTCCTTCTTTTTTTCCCCGGGTTGTTCTTTAGATCCTTCTTCCGATCCTTCAGGTTCTTCAGCAGGTTTTTTAGTAAATTTCGTATCCAGCCAATCTGCAAAGTTGCGAAGCATATTCTGATTTTTCAAGGTAAAATCACCACCTATATTTCTGGTTACATTTCCTTTATAATAAAGACTGTCTTCTACTCCGGATTGTATGTGACTTTCACTATAGTTTGCAGATGCATCAACAGAATATGAAAAGATTTTATCAAGGTACTGCGGTGAATAATCGAAGTTTATTACCTGTGTTCTTTCCTTTTCTTCTCCAATGTTATATCCTTTCCAGTACTTTTCCAGCATCAAATCTCTTCTGGTTGTAAGTTTATAGGAAGTGGAAATATCGCTGAAGATATCATATCCTACCTGTGAATCCGTATTGAATGTTCTTGTTTTTTGAGTATTGCTCTGAACTACCCATTGCGGAATAGAATCGAGAGTTGTATCCCATCTCCATTTATTGGGGATCATTTCATTGTATGTAAGATAATTATTGAAAGAATTCGGAAAGAAGTAAAAACTATAATTCGATAATAATCTGATCCCGATATTTTCTTTTGGAATAGTTAATTTATAGGTGTGTTTAACCATATAGGAAAGAGTTGTATCTGCACTCGTAGAAGATAAGCTTTTTTTATGTTCAATAGACGAATTAATAGATGTATTTTTTATCAAATATTCTAAAATTTTACTTTGTGGAGTTTTATTTTGGCTGAAAGAGAAATCTGCTCTGTAAGTTAAGGATTTATTTTTTTCTCTTTTTTTATCTTCCGGTTCCAGGTTATCACGCAGTACATCGGAGTTTGATTTGAATCGTGGAATACCCAGCGATTGACTTCTTTTTAGTGTAAGCGGTAAACTTAGTCCCCATTCTGCAGGGAAAAATTTATTCAGGAAATATTTATTAACTATAGAAAAATCGGTATTTTCGAAATATGAAGAAGATGTTCTTCGTGTAGCAGAAGACTGGAAATTTTCCGTATTCCAATCCAGGTCAATATTTAAAGTAGAAAAATCGGCAAAAATCGTGTTTAATGAAGCACGGGAAGCAAAACCTATTTCTTCATACGGATCTGCCACCCTGATATCATCGAAATACAGCCTTCCCGAGAATTCCTGAGAAGCTTTCATACCAAGCGATATTTCTTTGATGTTGTTAAGATATGGTTTTCCCACCTTGCTGTATTTATTCTCATTTTTTACATAGGATACATCTTCGTTGTCATTTAGTGTTTTCAGGTATGTAATATCCGAGAATTTTATTTCGATATCTTCCCAGCTATCTCTATCCATTTCACTAAAATATTCTTGTGGATAAAATGGACGACGTATTTCATAGTAATTTGTCGAGTCCGAACCCAGGCGGATTATCAATGAATCGGGATCATTTCGAGACGCAGAATTTTGTGCATTTTCCGTATAAACCCAGAATCTGATCTTATCATATCCAAGCATATTAATTGGATCAAATAATTCCTGGCTAACAAGTCCGTAATGATTTTTTTTTATATTTGAATAATCAATGGTCAGAGATTGTTCAAGTGTTTCTTCCCCCATTTTTTTTATTACAGTATAAGGTGCAGGAGTGTAATGCATATCTTTCTGGTTATCAATAATTCCCACTTTCATTGTTTCTTCTTCGGAAATTATAATGTTATCGTCTTCATCTTTTATGAATCCTTCTTCCCATTTATTTCCCACAAGGTCGAGCGAGACCAGTTTGATGCGGGTGCTATCCTCTACTTCAAACCACGTTCGGGCATAGCATATTTTTTTTATATTCGGAACTTTATTTGATTCATTCGAGATTATCCGGTAGTTCTCCGAATCGTGAATAGGTATTCGAAATAATTTCCAGCCTTTATACTGACTGATAAAAAATTCGTCTTCTTCATCTAAGGTAACCGTATATTCAAAATAAACATCTTCCATATTCAATTGCCCGTTATCATCGAGGTCTTCAGTATCCAGTTCATCGTTATCTTCCGTACCATTTATGCTGGGATATTCTTCTTCTCCATTAACGGTAATTTTATTTGTATCATAATCATCGTTTGGATCATCTCCCGGCTCACCATTGGGAATGCCATCCAACCCAATATCTTCCGAATAATCCAGAAGACCATCTCGATAACCACCATTTTTGCCATCTTCAAAATCCAGAACGCCAACACCATCCACGTCTGTAAAAGTATAGAAATTCTCGTTTATAGCTCCAAGATTGAGATGCATAACGACTGGTTTAAGTGGTTGATTGAAATTCAGGGTATCTACTTTCACCAGGAATTCGATATATTTTTTCTTTGAGAAATCGATATTATTTCCTACATATTTCATTAATCCTGCCCAGTATTTCATTTCCATTCCGGGCATTCCAAGGTCTTGAGGTTTAATTTTGCAGGCAAGAACAGAGACTTTTTCCTTTTCTTCTTTTTCGGTAAGAGATTCAGGATCATAAATTTCCCTGGCATAGATATCCTGGGCAGAATAATAATTTAATTTGGCTTTTCCAAAATTCACAAAATTGCCATTTGGAAATTCAGCAGGACGGCTGGCTGGATTCCATGAAGCCCTTCCCACGCCCAGCGGATATGAATCCATGATAGATTCCATATCGTCAACATACGCTTCCTTAATATCTTTCTGATCAGAATTTCCATATATACGGGGTAAACTCATCGCAACTTCACCTGAAAGTGTTACCCTCGAGTCTTCATCGGTTTTTATCAGAGGAATAAAATCAATGAAGCTGGTAATAAAAGGAATGTCATATTTTACTTCCCCATCGATATCTGCAAGAATAATGCTGCGGTTTTCATTCCCTATTTTGGGACGATCTTCTTTTACTTTTTCCGATTGATAGATGAATGTTCCGCCAAGTTTAATATTATCATTAAATTTCATGTCGGCACGAAGCCCCATGATGGTTTTACTTTCGACAGAAAAAAGCGGTCTGAATTGATAGCTGATATCGATCTCTACATCAGAATCTTTTGCTCTTGCCGTAAGGAAAGTGATCGTTCCAAAATCATAATCTACGATATAATCGACGTTTTCAGTGAGTTTATCATTATTAGGACCGATTATTATGGCAACACTGCCGGGCAGGATATTCATTTGCCCCAGAGATATTTGTTCCCTGCCGATCTTTCCTTTAACGGAGATATAATTCTCGAATTCATCATAGCCAACGTCTTCTTCTGTATAGATCAAACTATCTCCAAGAGATTCGAATGGACGCAGAAACGGAAAGACAATAAAACCCGAATCAAGATGGATAGTCTTATCATCTCCGTTAATAACTTCATCGGGGTTAGTATTAAGACGCAGATATTTATTAAATGTCATCTCACCGGATGGAATATTATAGTTCGGGGTGAAGTCTTCATTCAGACTGTAAATATTCAGATCAAAACCATCATTCTTGATATTCTGCATTCCAAGGCTGTAAATATTCCTTGCCTGAAGATTCCAGTAATCCGTATCGGTAACTTCCTGGTTGCTTTTCCTGATGAGCTTAACCTGTACGGGCGTGGATGAATCTTCTCCAATTACGGTGCCATTCACCTGTGTATAGGTTATACCAATTGTATATCTCTTGTCAACCGTATCGAAAAGCGTGATCAATCCTGTTTGATAATCGACAGCATAATCCGTGCCTTCGGTTAAGATATCAAACTCATATTCAACATCCGGGACACCAATTTCATTGCCGGCAATAGTGGTAACACCATTAGTACTGGCATAGTGATCGTCAACGTAAAGAGTGAAATCATAATCAGGGTCAGGAAGCCTACCTGAGCCTTCGGAAGTCATTGTCCATGAACCATCCGGAGCTAATACAATCGCATTATTTTCATACCCATCCAATCCTTCATCACCATACAATTGAAACATAATATCAGGCTGATCGATATAATAATGAGTTCTATTAACGAAATCTTTACTTTTGATCTCAACAGAATCTGCCTGGGTACTGCCCTTATATTTTTGAGTGCTTTTTTTTGCTTCGTCTTTTCCCAGTATTGTTGAAATTTTGAGGTTACCGGCTTCCAACTCTGTTTTAATTCCAAACAGACCTTCGGAAGAAACACTGTAACTAAAGAGTTTTGAACCGCTTAAAGACAGAGAAATATTTCCTGCGTCTATTCTTTTAACAACCTCGTCTTCATAACCTTCATAATTTATATTTATCTCGGTAGGAGTAGGCAGTACGTCATCATCAGATGAAGAATGATGGTTCACGTTTACATGGATCTTATCACCTATAGTTCCTCTTAATCTCAAATTCAGGTCCTGCTTCATTTCGAGATCGAAATTACTTTCTCGATCATTTTCATCACCTTTTTCGTCTCTTTTGGTATCACTGCCGGAAAAAGTAAGTTTCTGATTTCCATCCAGGCTCAATCTTCCGGCTTTGTTTCCCATAAATTTTCGAATTGCTTTTGTCTGAGCGATCTTTGGCAGTTCGATAACTATTTCCGGGATCAATCCTGCACTTTCTGTTCTATCTGCATTGCTTAAGGTTTCTTTACTTTTAGAGCGTAGTAATTTCCTGAATGTAGCTTTGAAATTATTTTTTTCAAAATCCTCGAGAGAGACAATAACAGGTTGATCAAGTTCGATATTGCCGATTTTTGCCTGCAGTTTTATTGTGTTATTCTTATAATCTATCTCTTTTATTGTTGTGATCTTTATATTTTCAAAACAGTTTTTCGGTTTATCGGTAATGGAAAAACCGTTGTGAAACTTGTAATAATCGATCTCATTGTCTTTAAGTGGGGCAAATCCTTCCAGGTAATATTCCGGTGTAAAGGTTTCGGCAAAAACCCATGAGTAAAAAAATAAGGCTGAGAAAAGTATCAGAAAAAACTTATTCATGTAAATGTTTCTGACAGATCAAGTTAAGTCCGTCGAGTGTTAAATGTTTATCGATTATTTCAACTTCTTTTGAATTATCACATATAAGTTCGGCAATACCGCCGGTTGCTATCACTTTAATTTTCCCGAGATGTTCATACTCTTTCCTGATCGATTCGACAAATCCATCAAGCATAAAGGTATTTCCGGTTAAAATTCCGGAAAGCAAAGCATCTCTGGTTGTTGTTCCCAAAATATTTTCTGGTTTTTGAAGCTGTATATTGGATAGTTGTGATGCTGTTTCAAATAGATTTTTTGCAGAAGTGATGACACCGGGAGAAATAATGGTTCCATAGAAAAAGCCGTCTGCTCCTACTAACTGGATAGTGGTAGCTGTACCAAAATCACAAATAATACAGTTGCCCTTATATTTCTCTTTTGCTGCAAAAGCATTAACAACAAGGTCTGCCCCGATAAATCCCGGGTCTTTCATAGGAAATTTCAGCCCAAGTTCATAGCTGGAATCAACGATAATGAAAGAACAGAAAAAATATTTTTGGATAAGATGTTCAAAAACTCTCGTAAGATTCGGTACAACCGAACTCATAGCAATACTTACAATGTTTTTAATATCGATTTCGTTTTCGGAAAGTAAATGCTTAATAACGCTGAAATATTCATCTTCTGTTTTAGATTTGTCTGTACTTAAACGCCAGGAACGTATTAATTCATTTTCAGAATAAACACCCATTACAATATGTGTATTCCCAACATCCAGAACCTGATTATATTTTTTCATATTATCCTCTTTTCTTTTTAAGATATAATTCCTGAAAAAAACACAATGATGAATCTAAAAAAGATAAATATGAAAAATATGGCGAAAAATTATTTTGTTATTTATTCTGTCAATAAAAGATTATGCTTTTCATAGAAAAATAAAAGCCGGCTGTCCTGCCGGCTTTTAAGCATTTTTCGGATATTCTATAATTATTCGGAAATCGCTTCTACTGGGCAAGCATCGATACAAGCACTGCAATCGACGCATTTTTCTGCATCGCAAACAGCCTTTTCGTCAACCATTGTAAGAGCTTCGGTGGGACATGTATCTATGCAAGCAGCGCATCCAATACAGGTTTCCTTATTAATTACTACTGCCATTTTTATCCTCCATAAATAATTTGGTGCAAAATTATTTAACCGTTTTTTTCTTACAAGTTTTTTTTCTAATTGCGATTTATTTGTCAGGTAAAAAGAACTTTGCAGCATTATTGAATGATATTTCAGCTACCTGCTTTGGCGCAATTCTTTTTATTTCAGCGATTTTTTCGATAATATACCGTAAATTAAGCGGGGAATTTCTTTTTCCCCTTAAAGGAACAGGAGATAAATACGGAGAATCTGTTTCGATGAAGAACTTATCTTTCGGGATCATTCTAACTACATTTTCCATTAAACTGTTCTTAAAGGTTATCGAACCTGTAAAAGAAATAAACCATCCCATATTTAATACTTTTTCTGCAAATATTTCATCACCGGAGAAACAGTGAAAAACAACTTTCTGCGGTTTATATTTCTGTAGAATATCAAGGCATTCATCATGAGCATTCCGGTCGTGAACAATGACAGGAAGATTCAGTTCCAATGCTATTTCGATCTGCTTTTGAAAAGCATCTTTCTGAACTTCAACAGGAGATAGGTTTCTAAAGAAGTCCAATCCGATCTCACCGATAGCAACCACTTTTTTATGCTTTGCCAACCTTGATATTAAGTCTTCATCAAAATCTTTTGCATCGTGTGGATGAAAACCTACTGCAACAAATATTTGTTCATATTTTTCTGCTAATTTAATGCTTGCTTCACACGATCTTTTATCGACACCAATATTGAGCATATATTCCACACCGGAATCGAAACATTTTTCCAGGATGTCATCTCTATCTTTGTTGAACTGAGGAAAATCCATATGAGCATGTGTTTCAAATATTTTCATTATCCTTTCCCCGCTTCTTTTTTAATTTCCGGATGCAGGATCATCATTATCAGATCGATCTTGAATTCTTTATCCAGGTGAAACAAAATTTCCGCCATATCACAATCATCGCCTTGGGGATCGCCGGCAATCAGGTATCCTTTGAACTCTACGCATCCTTCGATCTTTTTCACATCATTGATGCTGAAGAAAATCAGCCTGTTTTGCCAATAACTATTCAATAACATCAGCAGGTCGGCATAAGAATCGATTTCGTAAATCTCGCGCTTATCACTTCTAACGATAAGAGTTGTGGGGACATTATCATGTATCAGCAGAAAATTGAGAAGCCGGCTACCGAGAGCACGATGTTCATAGATCAACTGTGGAATATAAGGAGTAATATTATTAATTTCTTCCGGCGTAAGAGCAGAAAGATCTAAGATTTCTTTACTTGTTAGAAAAAACTTTTTATCTCTTATCACATTTTTAGATTCCGGTAATATATCTATTCCATCGTCTGTTAGAACGCTTTTTAATTTAATATCGCAGTAAATATTTTTCTGATACGGTTCTTTTGTTAGAAAAAAAATATCCTCATTCTCTATAAGTTCATGATAAGGAAATTCTATTTCAAGGAATTCGGGAATATTCTTTATTTTGTTATGAAGTAATTCTCTTGGAAGGGAGATGTGAGAACACTTTCTTAAATATTCGGTGAGAGAAAGTTCTTCGATCGTTGGAAGATTTTCCTCATCGATATCCATTTCATATATTTCCGGTTTACGCACCTGAATTGTTGAAGATATTTCTTTTTCCAATATCCTTACATCTCGGATGATCTCCGTAAATTCTAACGAATCAGGGAACAGGATAATGATATTATCAAGTTCTTTTGAAGGAATATTAAAAATATAGTTATTCCCGGATGTTTCAAGTTCTATCGGCTCGACGGATATTCTTAGAGAATCGAGATCTTTCCAGATTAAATCTAAAGCTTTCGTTCCTTCCGAATTTGAATATTGAAGACCTATTTTTTCTGTGTTAAAAAAATCAGAGACAAAAGACTTCCGGTTAGAGTTCAAACGGTAGATAAATTCTTCTAAATACCTGATGCAGAGCCTTGTTCTTACGGGATCTTTTGCATAAAGAACAAAAGGCAGAACCTCACGCTGATCATATATTTTCCAATCTTCCCAATCGTATTCTACATGGATGATCTCGCCATCGATATCATTAAAATCTTTAACTACTTTTCGGGAAGTAAATCCCGCCGGAAAATCAGCTTTTAATCCACCTTTTTCGAGCCAGGAAAGATATAATTCATATTGATAAGCATTGGAAAAATTATCAGCTTCGGGTTCAAAAGCAAGAAGTCCGGTAAGTATAATAAAAAACGACCCGACCATTAAATTTAAAATAATTCTTAATTTATTTGACATTTCCCTGCTACCTAACTTTTGTGAACGAGTAAATTTTGTGTGATTAATAGGTCAACAAAATCTGGATTTTATTAAGGAGTCGATGATGATGATAGCAGAACGAGACATAAAACGGATAAAAGAGTTTTTTGAGTTGAGTGATAACGATTTCAGTTTGAGAAAATATCATAAACCGGTTCTTGTTTATGAAGTTGCAGATGATAAAGTTCGATATTCATTGTGGGAGGCAGATATACTCGAACGCTTCGGGTTGAAAAATGTGGACGGCTGGGATAAGACAGAGAATGTTGCATTCTGCCCGGATTGGATGCGTGATGATGTTGACGAAGATGATCTCGATGATATCGATCTGGATGATGATGACCTGTAATTGAAAAAACATTTTTATATATTTTAAAAGGTTAATGAACTTTATGTTTGTTAACCCTTTTTTTTTGAATGAACTGAACTTATTGAATTAAGCTCCGAAACAACTGAACTCCCACCTCGATAGCTTTTTCATCCGGCAGGAATCCGGAAGAATGCAAATCCTGCTCTTCCCCCTGATTTGCGCCAAGAAGTATCAGAAGTCCTTTATATTTCTTTGCAAAGAACCCGAAATCTTCGCCGCCCATCATTATTTTTCCCGGTTCAAATTTGATGTTCCCAAGCCGTGATAAAAGCCTTTGATAAAGAGTTTTATTGTTGATCACCGAAGTATAAAAATTAAAAATATTCACTTTCCATTGAACGCCGATCTTTTCCGAAACTATTTGAGCACAGTTTTTGATGATCCTTTCGATTTTTTTGAGGTCATCTGTTTCCAAAGCACGGAGAGTTCCTTCCATGATGCAATTTGCCGCAACAGCATTGCGTACACTTCCTGCTTCCATTCTGCCGAATTTACAGAGGATATTCTTCTGATCCGGAAAATTCACTTTAATTTTTTCGTTAACTATCCGATAGAATTCAAAGCCTGCATAGAGTGCATCAATCCCTTTTTCTGCAAGAGCAACATGAGCACTTCTGCCATTAAAGATCACATCGACTTCTTCGGTATTGGCAAAGAATATTCCTGATCTGGATGAAACCGTACCCACAGGAATATCTCCTTTCACGTGCAGTGCATAAGCCTCGGATATTTCATATTTATCAAGAACACCTGTTTCAATAATTCGTTTTGCTCCGCCCTTTCCTTCTTCTGCCGGCTGGAATAAAAATAAAAGATTCTGCTCCAGGTTTTCCCGAATAACTCTTTCGATCAATCCGATGAGGATGGTCATGTGCATATCGTGTCCGCAAGCATGCATTTTTCCCGGGTGTTCCGAGGAAAAATTGCAACCTGTTTCTTCTTTTATGGGAAGTGCATCCATATCCGAACGGAAGAGTTTATATTCGCCTTTCCCATGTGAATATTCAACTAAAATTCCGGGAAAATCGAATGTATGCATTTTAATATCTTTGAACGTTTCTAAAACATTTATTAGATATTCTTTTGTTTTAAATTCTTCAAAAGCCAGTTCAGGAATTTTGTGCAGCTCTTTTCTTATCTTTATTAAATCTAACATATTAATTCCTTTTTCATTCTGGGAAAATTTTATTTGTTTCAGTTTTTGTCAAATTTAATTGTTAATTTA
>JAIORR010000096.1 GCA_021108055.1 Candidatus Cloacimonadota bacterium | reverse complement strand
AAGCCGAATATACGGATATTCGATATGAAAAGAAAACAACTACAAATATTGTTTTTAACAGAAAAGAATTGAAGACTATCGGCGCAAACTCGACAGATGGATTTGTGATTCGGGTGTTGAAAAACGGCGGATTTGCAACGATTGCTTTCACCAAAGAAAAGGATGCGGCAAAAGCCCTGAAAATCGCAGAAGAAAATGCCGAACTACTTTCACGGAATATTAAAAAACCAATTAGATTTGCGGAAACAGAAGTTATAAAAGAAAATTTTTCTCCAACATTGAGCGAAGACCCGCGTAAAATTTCGATGGAAGAAAAACTCGAATTAATTCGTAAATACAATGATGTTCCCTTGAAATATGAAAAGATAGCAACAACTTCAACTGGTTATTTTGATGTTGTAAGAGAAAAATATTTCGTCAGTTCCGAAGGAACAGAGATCAATGAAAACCTGATTACAGTAGGAGCCAGAGGAATGATCACTGCCAAAGACGGAAATTTACTTCAGAATATCAGAGTTGGTTCCGGTGGAAGTGACGGATTTTACACAGTGCGGAATCAGGAAGAAAATTTTGAAAACAAAACAAAGATCGTTTTGGATCTGCTCAAGGCAAAACCGGTTCAGGGCGGCACCTACAACTGCATTCTAAATCCCAGTCTGGCAGGAGTTTTTGCTCACGAAGCATTCGGTCATTTTTCAGAAGCGGATATCATCGAAACCCTTCCGGCAATGCGTTCCAAAATGCAGATCGGACAAAAAATAGGCAGCAATATCCTGAACATCATAGATGATGCTACAATGTCGAACCAGCTTGGATTCTACAAATATGATGATGAGGGAGTAAAGGTGAGAAAGGTGCAGCTCATCAAAAATGGAATTCTATCCGGAAGACTGCATTCCAGAAGAACAGCAGCCGAATTCAATGAACCGCTTTCCGGACATATGATAGCCGAAGATTATCAATTTGCCCCGATCGTAAGAATGGGAAATATCTTTATCGAACCGGGAAAAACAACACTCGAAGAGATGTTTGAAAAGTTAGGTGACGGATTGTATATTATCGATGCCAAAGGTGGTCAAACTGCTGGAGAGAATTTTACTTTCGGCGGTCAATACGGATATATTATCAAAGACGGCAAGAAAGCTGGAATGATTAGAGACCTGAATATTTCCGGTAACTTATATCAGACATTGAAAGATATCTCGGTTATTGGAGATGATTTTGTGCTTGGTAAAACAGGGGGATGCGGAAAAGGACAACTGAATATCCGGTCGTGTCACGGTGGACCGCACATTCTGATAAACAATCTTGTTGTGGGAGGTATATAATGGAAAAGTTACTCGAAATGGCAAAAAAAGTAAGTGATCAGGCAGAAGTCTATTCGCAGGAAAGCAGCAGTAATTCGGTTTCGTTCGAGAATGCAAAACTTCACGATATTGAATCGGAATTTTCAGCAGGAATCGCACTGCGAATTATCAAAGACGGTAAACTTGGTTTTGCTTATACTAGAAATCTGAACAGCAGAGAAGAATTAATATCTCATGCTATTCATTCTTTAAAAGGAAAAGTTGCAGCAGATTTCCAGCTTCCTTCATATCAAAAACTACCCACAGTAGATACTTATGACAAAAGAATCGATGAGATCAGCAGCACCAGACTTGTGGAAGAATGTAGTAGAATTAATGCAAACTGGAAAGAAAAAACTAAGGCTGAGATCGCATCTGCTTCCTGGACTTATACAGACGAAATGAGATTAATAAACAGCAAAGGTATAGATTATTCCAATAAATCATCCGGTTATGGTACATACGGAGGTTTAGGGTTCCCGGGAGGAGCATCCGGAATAAGAAGGAGTATCAATAATAAATCTTTCGTTCCATTTTCAGAAAGCTCTTCGGATGAAATGATAAAATTATTCAATATCGGAGAAAAGATCGTTCAGCCTAAATCCGGAAAAATGAAAGTTATATTTATGCCCGGAAGTTTATATACTCTTACCTGGAGATTTACAACCGGAACAAATGCTCAATCGATCTATGAAAAAACATCTCCGATCGCCGGTAAGATAGGTCAGCATATCTTCAGTGATAAATTAACAATTTTCACTGATCCTCTGAATGATAATTTCAACAGTGCCACCGCATTCGATGAGGAAGGCGTGCCGACTTCCAAACTTATCTTGGTTGAAAATGGAGTTTTAAAAAGCTTTTACTATGATCTTTATTATGCTCAAAAATTAGGAGTGAAATCTACCGGGCACGGTTATAAAGCTAATTATGCAGGAAAACCAAGTCCACGCCCAGCTCATCTCACCTTTCTTCCCGGTAATGTTACTTTTGCGGAAATGATTAAAATGATCGATCGCGGTATCATCCTGGAAGGAGCAATGGGAGCGCACAGCGGAAATATTCCGAATGGTGATTATTCGGTTGGAGTTAACCCTGGATTATATGTTGAAAACGGAGAAATTATCGGAAGAGTAAAAGACTCTATGATCGCCGGAAATAGTTATGAAACCATGAAAAACGTAATTGCCGTGGAAAATAAACCGCATAATATCGGCAGCAGAATGCCGGCAGTTCTCTTTGATGATGTAAGTTTTTCAGGAAAATAATTATAAGAACTCGACTCGGTCCGGCAACAGCCGGATCGAGTCGGGTTTAATATACAAGGCAGATCGATGATCTGTCACTACAAAATCTTCCTGCTTATTTACATTTTCCCTTTGTTAAAGTGAAATAGCAAGGGGTTAAAACACCCTTACTTCCCTTCATTCAGATTATTATAATATCTTGTGGTTGGATAAGCAAAATCTATGTCTTTATGTTTAGCAAATTCCTTTAAAATATTTTCCCAGATAGCTTCTGTATAGCCGCGTCTTTTTCGCGTTTCACAAAGATGGCGAATAGTAAGCTGGACTCCATGATCTTTGACATCTGTATAAACTATCGGTGTAAGATGTTTATAATATATCAGGAATTTTCTTGCTGCCCGTTTTATCTGTCTTTCTACCGGTGCAGTGATGTTCTCAGTCTTTTTATTGGCGATTTTCAGAAGTATCTTTTTTGCTTTCTGCCAGTCACTTTCAAATGTTATGACTACACGTATTTCATTCCAGATATATTTGAATCCTTTATCATAGTTTGCCAGATCGAGTGTGAATATTTTCCCGTTGGGAATGTGGATTATTCTTCCGGTGCTCTGATCTGCTTCCACCCAGTTTCCAATTTCCAGCAAAGAAAATTCAAACAGGCTCTGGTCTATTACATCGCCGGCATGATCTCCTATCTGGATTCTGTCTCCCACTTCAAAAGGATTGCGGGAAATAATGTATATCCAGCCGGCAATATTTGCCAGCACATCTTTGAGAGCAATAGCAATACCCGCCGTAAGCAATCCTAAAAAAGTAGCAATAGATTCAAAACCCTGATACCATATCCTTCCAACAAGAATAATGACCAGAATAACAATGATCGCATTGATGATCTTTCGCCAGTGATAACGGGATTTTACATCGGTAATATTCTTCTGGATCACTTTGTTGATCAACATCTTTATTAACCAGAAGACAGTAATTATGATCAAAGATTTGAATATTTTTATCGCAAAAGGGGAGTTTAAATATGGTATTTTTATTAACAGATTTTCAATAAAATTCATTTTTTAATTTTTACTAAACCTTTTACTTAATCTGATTTCAACTCTTCTGTTCTTTTTTCTATTTTCAGTAGAATCGTTTGGAACGAGTGGCTTGAATTCTCCATAACCCATAGCCTGCATTTGTTCAGGGGGGAAGAAGTAATTATCCATAAAGAATTTAACAACACTTAAAGCACGGGTAGTAGAAAGTTCCCAGTTAGAAGCAAAATCTCCGCTTATTATCGGAACATTATCTGTGTGTCCTTCCACTCTTATCTGCCAGCCGGGTTCGTCTCCGATCTTTCCTTTAATAATTTTTGCAACCTGTGAAAGGGCAGATAAAGATTCCCATTTTAATAGAGCTTCATTTGTGTTGAACAGGACTTCACAAGGAATAGTAATAACCTGCTCGTTCAAATCTAATAAAGAATCGAGCATTGCCAGTTCTACAAGTTTTTGATTTTGTTCGACTATTTGTTGATTTTGTTCAACGATTCTCTTATTCT
Source organism: Candidatus Cloacimonadota bacterium (assembly GCA_021108055.1). Lineage (GTDB taxonomy): Bacteria > Cloacimonadota > Cloacimonadia > Cloacimonadales > TCS61 > JACNIV01. The sequence continues at coordinate 7,205 of JAIORR010000096.1, read as the reverse complement.
TTTCAAAATCACTCATCACGTAAAAGAAGACAAAAAACACTAAAAGCAGTGTCATCAGGTCTGCATAAGGGATCATTACATCGAGCATATTTTCACTTTCTGTAGTTTCGTCATTCAGGTCTTTCAGGCGTTTTTCCAAAGCCACGTCTGTAAATTTACTGAAAATGCTCATTATTTCTCTCCGATCACTGCAGGAATCCGGATAATTTTTCCCGGATAATATGAGGATTCTCCCGGTTTTTTATTAATAATATTCCAATGATGATTATTTCTCTTAATTTTGAATCATTCTGATTCTTATCACGTATCTTTCCGGAAATCGGCTTGAAAACAAGAGCAGAAAGGATGAGACCGTACAATGTGGTTACCAGTGCAAGTCCCATTGCGGCTGGAATTGCGGCTGGATCTTTTACTCTATGCAGCATGGCGATAAGACCGATCACAGTTCCCATCATCCCGAACATGGGAGCAAAACTGCCTGCAATTCTGAAAACTCTTTCGGAAACAATATTTTTTTCGGTGATTGTTTTACTATCTCTGGAAAGGATGTCTTCGATGTGCACAGGATCGGTACCATCGGCAATAAGTATCAATCCTTTTTCAAGGAAGGGAACGCTTTTGACAGATTCGTAATCAAGAATATTTTTGAAATTACTTTTTCGGGTTTCTCTGGAAAGGTCTACGATAATATCCACAATTTTGTTTTCTTTATATTGCTTTTGCAGAAAAATCTCTATGAATGAAGCCACAGCATTAGCAAGAGCTTTTGGAGAAAAATAGATCACGACGGCAGAAAGCGTACCTCCAAGGGTAATTAATAACGCAGGCCAATTCAAATACAGGGAAGAATCCTGTTTAAAGAAAATTACCACTAATAATATTCCAAAACCACTGAAAAAACCTAATATTACAGATAATCGCATATATTTATCCTTTTGTATAATTTAAAATTTTTCGAATATTGATAAGCATTTCAAATCTTACCTTTTCCTGTTCTTCTTCAGAAAGCTGATCCACGAATTCCATATCTTCTTTTAAAATAGCGGCAGCACGCGTTGTTACACTATTTAATAATTTATATTTGATCTCGCTTTCCACGCTCAACAGGAAAGAAACAATAAGATCATGCGAAACATTGAGCATGATGTTTTCAATTTCATTTTCCTGCAATTTTACAATATCCGTAAGCAGAAAAACTTTCTCACGTATCTTTTTTTCTGTTTCTACATTTATTGTATTTATCTGAGCAAGTATCTTTTTACAGCTTTCGTTTGGAAGAGTATTGATCACTTCGACAAGTCTGTCTTTTCCATTAAAAGACAATTTTTCATCTTCAAGTATTACTGCAAATTTTCCCAGAAGATATTTCTTCAATTTCTCAATTTCCTTTTTCGGTTTTATATTTTCGGAAATCATCGATTTCAATATGTTTTTGGAATCGCCTTTGTAATTATTCAGGAAATTCTGAGAAAAACCAACTGACAGGTTTGAAAGAATAAATGCAATATCTGCAGGCTTTTCGTCTTTTATCAGTTTATAGAAGTTATTTAATGAAAGTTCTTCCAGGAAACTGATATCCATTGGATCATCTTTTGTATCTTCAACTACCCTGATCTGTAATGGTTTATCTGGGGAAGCCATCATGTTTGCAGCGGATTGTGCAGGTGCAATTGATTCACTGTGCAAATCTCCTTTTACACGAAGTGCTTTCTCAAATCCGGTTACATTTATGTTCTGTAAAGAAGAAGTGATCTTTCCCATTCCGGAACGAAGAATAAAAAGAGAAAGCAGAAATAATACAAGCAGTATAATTCCCAGTATCAGGTAAGTTGGACCGCTGATCTTTTTTTCCTCTTTTTCTGTAGAAATGCCGGAATGAAATTCCATAATACTTTTTATTTCCAGCCTGTCTCCTTTTTCCGGGTTTATATGCATCCAGAAAGCCACATTTTGCCGGATAAAATTTTCTAACGATTCATCGACATCTTTTTTCAGGTAAATCGTTATTTCCTTTTTTACAATGATAGTCGGATATGTTTCCTGATCATCTATCATAGTGGACATCACAGATTTGGATTTTGCAATGGGAAGTCCGGGCAGGCTTTTACGTTTATCCAGGGTAGAGCCATAAACTTCCAACCTGCTGGCAGGATATTCCAGGGTTAGGTTTGTTATTACAATTGTCTCTCCAACGATAGGGAAGAGCATCGACTCGATCCATTCTGAAACTTCTCTTTCCGCTTCGATCTCTTTAACCGTTTCGATCTCAAAATCCTGTGCAGATAAAGTTATGAACAAAAACAAAATGCATATAATAAAGTATTTTTTCATATTTAATCCTTAATTTTTTATACTAATTGGAAAGCATATCCATCATTTTCTTGATCTCAGGATTATTGGGGTCGATCCTTTTTGCACGATTTAATTGATACATCGCTTCCTCGATATCGCCCAGCCTGTAATAAATAGAAGCTAATCTCAAGTAGGAAAGTGATAAAGCCGGAGCGAGATAAATGGCTTCTTCACACTCTTCTATAGCTTTTATGTATTCTTCCGAATAATAATATTTAAGTGCATCGATCAAATGAACGGTTGCTTTATTTATATTGGCAATATCGCTTTTTTGTATCTTCTTTGCTTCTTCCTCTATTTTTTCCTGTATCTCATCGCTATCGGCAATACGTTCGATTATCCTTATCGTATCATAGATCGTTTTTTCTCTTACAAGTGTATCGATTCTGACTTTCTCTACAAAGACGGTATCGGTGTGAACATCGAGGTCCAAAGCGAATCTGGATGGGAATAGATCTTGCAATTGATCTCTTGTACCTTTGTCTTTTCCAAAATTTATTTTTAAACCAAAAAAATGATCTCCGAAGTCAGATTTTATTCCATTTCCGATTGAAAAGCTATCACCCTCTCCGGAAGTTGAAACAGGTATCTGAAAAGAATAATCTATTGCTATTTCAAGGAAACTGAAATTGAATATATTTTTTTCCGGTTGATCCGTTTCATTGAGCCAGTTCTTCGAGAACAGCCTGAAGCCCATTCCACCGGTGATATTGTTGTTATTCACACCAGCCCGTAACAGCAGATTATTTGCCAGATAATATTCAAATCCAAGTCCGAAGAGTATTTCATTCGTATCCGAATATTTTTCAAATTTGAGATCGCCAATAAATGTTATTCTTTTCCATCTTGCATTAGAGCCTATACCCAATATGAAAGGAAGTCTATCTTCACCGCTGCCTTCAATAGCCATATTTGCTCTGGTAATATTTTTTGTTACAAGTCCGAACTGAACTTTATTATTAAGTTTATAGGCAAAACCAATATCAAGATCAAATGCGCTCTTAGTTTCATCTATCTCACTGTAATTCAAATAATTATCATATAAACTAATACCTGTGGAAAGTCTGCCGGATAGTCTTTCCGGAAATAAATTTATGCCGTAATGAAATCCGAATTTGCCCTCATCATAAGCTTTGGAATTAAATAATCCGCCTGTTGCAGCAAAAGCACCGGGTACTTTTTTTATCGGAAATGTGAAGTAAGTAAAATTCTGGTATATTTCATCATTATCCATCTGCATAAGATACGGTCTTGAATCTGTGATAAGTTGAAGAAAATTAATATTTCCCAGAAGAGAAGGATTCCAGACTGCTGCGGATGCATCTTCCGATGAACTGATGCCGGTTCCTCCAAGGGCTGCATTTCTAATCCCACCCATATCAAAATCATAAGAGAAACACAAATTAATAGTAATATATTTTTCATCTTTCTACCTTGCAATAATTATGCTTCCCTGAAAAGTTCTATTTTTTATCTTTACCTGGTAAATGTAGAAACCACCGCTTACTTCATTAGAATTGGAATCTTTTTTATCCCACTGGGCAATTTTGTTGTCACCAAAACTTTCTACATTTAATTTTCTGATAAGTTTTCCCCGCCTGTTAAATATTTTGCATTTGATCTTATCTATATTTTCCTGTGTGTAAATGGTCAGCATGCATGTCGGATCGTCCCAGGTAAGTGTGTGAGGTTCTACTTTCACTTTTTCTTCCGGTGCTTCCGGTGTTACAGTGATGGTGATTTCCACACAGGATGATAACCTGGTCTGGTTGTCTTCTACAGTAAAGCTCAAAACTTCGGAGCCTGTCCAGTTTGCCGGAGCAGAGAAGAGAACTTCAAGCCCGGAAATATTGGTTTCGATATTTGTGTTGCCGGTAATTGAAAGGGTTAATTCGGAAAGCTGCTGCTCCGGATCGGAAGTATATTCTCCAATATCGAATAGTAGTGTTTTGTTTTCTTCAAAAAATAAGAAATCCGGAAGTTCATCTAGATTAAAAATGGGTGCGTCATTGACCGGGGTTACAACAATTTCCGTAATATCAAATGCCAGTATCTGTCCTTCGTCATTTTTGATGACAAAAGTGATTTGCTCTGTTCCAAACCAGTTCTCGTCCGCCCGGAACGTAACCATATATCCATCGATCGTTACATCGATATTTGTTGTGAGTGTGGTTTCTAATATTGGAATATCATTTTCTGGGTCTGTTATGTACGGACTGAAATTTTCAATCAGCGTTTCATCTTCTTCAAAGGCAAAACTATCCGGAAGTGCAATAGATGGCGGCTGATTTTCTTCACATTCGAATGTAAAAAAAGTTTCCGGCATAGTATTGGTAACGATTGCCAGATCCTGTGCAGAAACACTTACTGTAACGATTTCTTCAAAATCGAATAAATCCGGTGGATCATAGTCAATTCCAAATCCAGCTCCACCGAGGATCGTTACTGCTTCGATATCGTAATTTTCGATGATCTCGTCATTTACTTTAAAGACAATGGAAGTAGAATCAACTCCACTCTCATTATCCAGGATATAAAAACTTATAGATGTATCGATAGCTACTCCTATCGCTCCATCCGGCGGGGAAGGTTCCCACAGAAACGGCGGATAAATATCCATATAAACACACTGGAATGAATAATTGTAAGTTCCCATTACGTGAGGAGGAACTGCCAGGTCGCAAGCATCGATAGATACATTAACGGTATCTCCCGGTGATAAATTCTCAACAGGATTTACAATAATATAGTAATCATTAACATTGCCGCTGTGGAAAATGTTGCCATTGCTCAATGAATATTCGATTCCTTCCACATTTACAACAACAGAATTTATATCGACTCCATAACCGTCATCATAAATATGAAATGTAATATTACAATCTGTAGGGTTATCCGTAGAATAAGGTTCGGGATCAAATTCACCAACATAAGGATAGTCATCATCATCTATACATTGAAACGAGTAAGAGAAATTAGTTAATGTATTAGCCGGAACGGCAAGATCGTAAACTTCTATCTGAACGGTAACGATTTCCCCAAAACTAAAATTCTGAACAGGATTAATGTTAATTCCGTAATCATTTACGTTCCCGGTATAAGCCAGATTTCCGTTCGCTATGGAATATACTTCTCCATTCACGTCAACTATCAATGTATTGATGTCCACTCCAAGATCATCATCATAAACGTGGAATAGAATATTTGTATTGATCGGTACATTCTGCTGTCCGGGCATTGGATCATAATTTCCGGTATAAGGAGGATATTCATCGATTATACATTGGAAATTATAAGTGAAAGTTGACATCTGGTTTGGCGGTTGAGAAAGATCGACTGCATCGATAGAAACATTAACCACTTCGCCGTAATCAAAATCATAGGAAGGATCTATTGTGATCGTATAACCGTAAGGTATTTGAACATAACTGAAGGTTGTATTTAGATAAGTATATGTAATTCCTTGAATTTCTACTTCCACGGAATTGATATTTACTCCTTCGATATTATCATAGATATTAAAAGAAATATCCGTTTCAACGGGAACGCCTGTTGATCCGGGTTCGGGGAACCACTCTCCCGTATATGGCGGTGAAACATCTTCTATTATCTGGAAAGAATATTCGAATGTGCTCATTGCCAGTCCGTTCAAATCTGCTCCATCGATAAGGACACTTACTATTTCTCCAAGCTCGAAATTAACCGGAACATCAATTATAATATAATAATTATTTGAATTTCCGGAATACGTGAAATTACCGCTATTATGAGTGTATGTAATTCCCTGAATTTCTACAACTACCGAATTAAGATTAACTCCAATTCCGCTGTCATAAATGTGAAATGTTACATCGGTATCGACAGGAATGCCAATTGCATCTTGCTCGGGATCCAAAGCTCCTACATACGGAGGCTGCATATCATCGATGCATTCGAAAGAGTAGCTGTATGTTGTCATTGTATTGTGAGGTGTTGCCAGGTCATCGGCGTCGATCTGAATATTTACGATTTGTCCGAATTGGAAATTCATTGGCGGATTAATTGTGATTATGTAGTCATAAGGGGTGCCGCTGTAAAAAAAGAATTCATCGCTAATTGTGTAATTTATTCCATTTATGTTTACAATCACAGAATTGATATCGACTCCATCCACATCATCAAATATATGAAAAGTCACATCAGTATCCACAGGAATTCCTGTAGCACCGGCAAGCGGATATAAAGGATTAACGTATGGTGGAATTAAATCTGCATGTAAAAATGAAGATATTAATATCAATAAAAGGATTAAAGAAAAATATCTCATTAAATTCTCCAAAAAAAATCAGTTCTTTATTTTTTAACCTGCAAAATCAGAACTAAAGAATAGTTTTAAAAAACATCTTAATCTTTTAAATAATTATTTTTCATTTTTATATTTTAAAGATCGTTTTCTGATATTTATAAACATTTTGAATCAAATTATAAATATACTAAAAACATCATCATTAATTTTTTATTAATTCTTTTTTTTATTCTGAATATATAAAAATATAATTATTAATTTGATGTCAACAACTTTGAAATTTGATTTTGAAATTTATTATAAAAAAACTGTTTTTCAGGAAAATATATTTTAGAAAGGAGCGATTTATTATTTCAAACTTGAATTATGTATTAACTAATTATTTATGATTCAACCGGTTTTTAATAAAAGCAAAAATAAAAAATAAAGTGTACAAATTTAATCTTGACATCAGAAGTTGTAGATTTGTTTTAACACAAAAGTGCGCCCGTGGCTCAATTGGATAGAGCATCTGACTACGGATCAGAAGGTTTGGGGTTCGAATCCCTACGGGCGTGCCATTTTTTTT
>JAIORR010000315.1 GCA_021108055.1 Candidatus Cloacimonadota bacterium | reverse complement strand
TCGATGAAGATAACCCCAAAAGAAGTGCCAAGAAGTTGATTGATTTTGTGAAAGAAAAATTTGACAAATAAACTCCGTTAATGCTATCTTGCTGTGTGAAATTGGAATGCAAGTCGAATTTATCGAAGTTTCGTATTATGAAGCAAATTCACAGGTTAATACATAGATGGGGCAAAAGCTCCAAACTTACATTTTTGCACCTTATGTGAGCCTGTTATGCCCTTAAAGGTAACACCAAAATATAGGTTGATATGGAAATAATATTTTTGGGTACATCATCAGGAACACCCACAAGAACAAGGAATGTATCGGGTATCGCAATCAAAATGATAAATTCAAAGTCGTGGAATCTTGTAGATTGCGGTGAAGGTACACAACATCAAATATTAAAGACCAATTTAACCTTAAATAATTTACAAGCCATCTTTATTACACATGTACATGGAGATCACTGCTATGGTCTTCCCGGATTACTGGCAAGTACAGCAATGTCAGGTCGAACTGTACCTTTGACTATCATTGCTCCAGGTACACTCAAAAGTTTTTTAGAAAACGCACAGAAAGTAACTCAAACAAGGCTTTCTTTTGAAATAAATTTTATCAGTATTGAAGATATTTCTAAATTTATTGAAGTTGAAGAATTTGATATTGAACTAGTTAATTTATCACACCGGGTATCCTCATATGCTTTTGGTTTTATTGAAAAAAACATTAAGCCCAAATTAAATATTAAGAAATTAAAGAAAGAGGGTATTAAACCGGGACCTGCTTGGGGTGCTCTACAAAATAGAGAAGATGTTTTACTTCCAGGTGGCAAAAAACTAAAAAGTCAGGATTATCTATTGGAAGAAAGAAAGCCAAGAAAAATTATTGTGAGTGGAGACAACGATGATCCATGGTTACTTTCAGAGTGTTCGAAGTCAGCCCAAGTATTAGTACATGAGGTAACATATACTTATAAGGCGGCAGAGAAAATGGCGAAAGCACAGCATAGTTCTGCTAAATTGGTTTCTCTGTTTGCAAAAGAACTATCCATCCCAAATTTAGTGTTGACCCATTTTAGTCCACGATATCAAAGTGTAAATACCACCAGGTCATCGATTAAAGATGTAGAGAATGAGGCAAGAGAGTTCTATGATGGGAATCTTTTTTTGGCAAATGATTTCGATGTGTTTCACCTTAATCGAAATGGTAAGCTAGTAAATGTTGAGCTATAAATCAGGCATAACAAATTGTTCCACCCTGACCCCACTCCGTCCCTTCGGGGCTACGTCGAGCAGGTGAATTCAAACGATGTTTAAAATACTTATAATCTATATTTTTGCTTTCATAATATTTTTGCCAAAAGTATGTTATTCATTCGATTGGCATACTCCTCCGGATAAATGGTCTGAGCCAAGAGTATTCCATTCTACTTTTGAAAATAGATATAATGAGCAAATCGTAATTACCAGTACCGAAATAACGAATGAAACAAAAAAATGTCAATATTCAGATAATAAAGCCTATTGGTTTACTCTTCAGGAACCGGACTTTATGAAATCGGATCCATGGTCAACAATTATTGAAATATTCAATGAGCGTGATTATCTTATTAATATTCAACTTGTAGATCATAATCAGTACGAAGTAAAAGCTAAGTGGATCAACGAAAAATTAATATATATACAGGTTTGGTGGGGCAGAGTTTTAGGTTCATATTTGATTTATGATGTAGAAAAGGAACAGGTAATTATAAAGGAAATGCTGCATGATGGAAATATTCCATTTCAACAATATCAACAAGTTAGAGATAAAGAATAAATGAAACATAATAACTCGCTGCCCTTAGTTTTTAGTATGTTAATGTATAGGGAGAAATAATATATGAACGTTAATACTGTGTTGAGATTACTTATCACTATTATATGGTTTTCGGCTATCCTGCTTCACTCATCAGACGTGCTAGCAGACCAGGAGACTGTAGATTGGTGGAAGGCACAACGTAAGGCTACCATCATACTGATGGAAGAAGAGACATCGATTGCCGAACTGGTAGCAAACCTGAACAAAGCGACACCTGAGAACGCTCAAGATGTTATGTTCAAGGTGAGTGTGTTCATGCGTGCGGGAATGAACAAAGAGACCATTGAAGCATTGCAAGAACTCAAGGCACTCAGCCCTCAAATGGAAGGTTTTCAGGTAGCCTGTATCTACGATGATGCTTGCGACAACGTTTTGGCATGGGATGTGGCAAAAGCAACTGTCGAAGTGTTTGCGGATAATCTTTCTGAGATAGCGCTGGAGAACCGTTTGTTGAAATATTTCCTGAATTCGGGGTGGACAGTTGAAAAAGTGGACAAGTGGCTGGCTGTAATGCCAAAAGGAAAACAAAATTTCTGGGTCAAGGAGCGTCTGCGCTTCAACATGAAACACGGTCGAGGTGAAGCATTGGTGAAAGAATTATCGGATAGTGTGCGTGAGGATCCACAAGATATCGAAGGTGCCATTGAATTTCTCGATGCACTGGTCTACGCCCGTTATGCAGGATACAAAAAGTGGGAACTGTCATGGATGGTAGAAACAATAAAGCCAAAATTGGTAACACAAGCGGAAAATATCGCCTCTCGTCTTAAGAGATTAACCAAGTGGACAACGGCTATAAAATTTTATAGACAGACCATTGACATACCACTTTCCGAAGAGGAGTCTCGAAAACTCGGTATGATGTACGCAGTACACGTACCTGTAGAAAGGTTGCGCTCTATGTTCGCGGCACACGTACGAGAAGGAATGTCGGAATGCCTGCTCAAATTAGGTAAAAAGAGCCAGGCACAGAAGTGGATGGTGGAAGCAGCGGACATTCGGGAAAAGCACAACCTTGGTTTAAACGCACTGTTCGCCGGGCAGGTGCAAGCGGCAAGCGGACAGCGAATCATTGAGGGTCGAATCAAGGAGAAGGAAAAGAAATCCGAGGACGATCCCCAATATTGGCGGGAACGAGCCCAGTACTATCGGGGGCGGAGTGAACACACTCAAGAGGAGGAGGCACTTCTAAAAGGGCTGACACTGACGACACAGCAGTCTGAACCAGAGCAACATCACAGGGGACACGTAGACTGGCGAAGTTGGCTACTTGTGGACTATGCCCTTTTCCTGATGCGGGAGGAGCGGATAGACGAAGTTGTAGCACTGCTCCGAGAAGAGATCAAGCAAGCGCCCGCGGTTTCCGAATCGGCAAAAAGGGCAGCAAACTTGCTTGCCTTTGACCTCTACAAACAGATCAGCGTTGATGACCCGGTGCTTTGGAACTGGCTTACCAATCAACCAAAGTGGGAACATACGGAGGAACGTCTGCTGTGGCGAATGCTGGAAAATGCAAAGCAGGATAACCTTGATAAATACTTCATCAAAGCAGAGGAGGTTGCATTCGGGAAAGATCCCAGTCGCGCCCACACGCTTGGGTGGATCATGAACCGTATGCATTTCCCAAAACGCTCCATTCCATTACTTAAGTATGCTGTTGAAAATACTCAAGACAAAGAACTGAAGGAACGGGCTGTGTTTACGTTGTTCGAATCATACATGGACACGGGTGATTGGAAACATGCAGAGGAGGTTTTCCCTGACGCAGCAAAGAGGCTAACGCCAAAGGAGTTGCCGGAGTGGTATTCGCGAGTGGCTGTAGCAGCGGCAAAGGCTGGCGCAAAGGCAGATGCTATGCACATATGGAGCCGAGTTGCCAACCTGAATCTATCCCAGATCGATGGTTTGGAAGATCTTGCCGAAGCCGGGTTGAGAAATGAACTGAAGAACTTCTACCGTAAGATGCAGAAGGAAATACCGTCATCTGAGGTTCCAGCCAAGGCATTGATGGTACTGGAGAAAAAATGACGCTAACAAATCACTGCACTCGCCAAAAACTTTTTCATTTGACATTAATAATTTATTCATCGTTATTGCCGTAGTATTCAAATAAGGGAAAGAAAATGTTATGTGTTGTTACTTTTAAGCAGTCTAATGTATGTTAGCGAAATACAATTCCAGAAACCAAAAAATAAATTCCCTGTCAAATATTTTTCAAAAAAAACGCCCGATTTTCATCGGGCGTTAAACTAATCTTAAGCTCTTTTTTATTCGTCGTACTTTTCAACTTCTTTGTCCAGTTCATCAAATGCTTGTGAAGCTTTGAACTGATTGTATAGAGCTTCTTCGTTTTTGATCTTATTCATCAGGTTTTTGTTAACAGCCTCTTTGGGAACGCTTACGCGAACGAATGTCTGATAACGATTTTCTTCTGTTACAATAGTTTCCTGTTTTGTTACCATTACATTTGTAAATTTGGCATTAGCAACTGCTTTCACAACTTTGCTGGTTAGAGCAAGAACTTGTGGGTTGTTCACACCGGCTTCTTCTTCATAATTCTTAACCATACCTTTCACATAAGTCTCCACATACTGAGCAGCCTGAAGCATAGCATTTGCATAAGCAGCATCATAAGATGAATTCTGAGAAACCTTTGTAGCCATTCCATAAGTTTGGACATACTCTGCATTGTCCTGTTTTTGCCACCAATCCGGGTAATACAGTCTTTTAACGCCTTTCGAACCGCCTTTCCCACCGCATGCTGTAATAACAAATACAACGATCAATAACAATGCAATGATCTTTAATGTTTTCATACTTCCTCCTTTTTTATTGAATATCTCTTTCGCTCTTCACGAAATCAATAGTATCTATTGGAATAATTTCGTGATTTTCATCTATTTTAAAAACATGCCAACAATTCCCTTTCAAATTTTCTGGAACTTCAAATTTGGCAAGTAATTTATTTTTCCCATACACTTGAACCAATGCATTACTTCTTGAAAGATGTTTACTTCGTTTCTTTTTTTTATTGGAATAATCATACACAGAGTAATAGTATTCACCGATCGCAGGTTTATAAATCGTTATTGTTTCGGGTCCATATTTATCCGTATCGTCTTTATCCAAGAAATCTTTTCCACCAATCAGGATTTTATTTCTGTACCAGATATGAAAATCTCCGCCATCAGGATTCGGACCACTGAGGTGTGCATCCAGATCGCGCGGTCTACTTCCCCATGTCAGAACTATCCGGAATTCTTTGATCTCCGGTGATAATGCACAGATAACTTCACGCGGTGTTTCGTCTGCTCCCATCCTTGCTATAAAAGAAGTTCCAATGAAACCTTCCCTGGAAATATTTAGAGTATATTGCCCGATCTCTACATCAAATACAAATATGCCCGTCTCACCTGTAGTCTCATATTTGCTGTCATTCATATAATCTACAATACTGATGGCAGCATCTGCAAGAGGTTCTCCCGTAACTGCATTAACCACTTTTCCTACGATTATCCTGGATTTCGGATAATATCGGATTTCCCTATCTACTTCCCCGGAAAAAGCATCGAGTGTAAAAACTTTGCAGGCAAGTCCTGCACCTTCCGGAACTTTAATAAGATCGATCAGGTTTTTTCCTTTGAAGATCGATATCATGGGTTTGGAACGTGCAATAAGGGTCGGATCGCAATTCATGTCATCATCAGCAAATTTATCTTTTATCCAGAATGTGAAATATCCATCGTCGGCATTTAACTCGAAGACCTGTTGAGCTTCTGTGGAAAAACCTTCTCCTACAGAAATCAATTTACCATCCAGAACTTTTTCTGGTCCACCGCCGCTTACAAATGCATGTTCTTTCCCTATAGAACCACTCATAAACCCGTTGCACTCGCCTTCAAATTCATCCCAGCTAAGGTGAATCTTGTATTCAGAAGACCATAAAAAAATACAGGTCATAATGAATATTACAATAAATAGCTTCTTCATTAAGACTCCTGTGACAAGAAATCTAAATTTCAAATTACGTCGTCAAGAAAAAAGTTATCTAAATTTCTCCGCCGAACGGGCAACTATTCAACTCGCTCGGTTGATAGATCACGATATTTTATTTAATATGAAACTATAATTCTATATCTTCTTCGTAGTTACCGATGATATCCGCTACTTCGATAATCTGAATAAAACCAACACCTTTTTTATCGAGATCGATCCCATTCTCCTTTAAGAGTTGTGAAAGTTTATATGCTAAATCCCTGCTTTCTATATGAGCCAGAATGATTGTCGAACGTTTTGATTTTCCCTGAGCCATATAGCTGAGTCCGGCAAAAACAGGAAGTTCATAAGCAAGCTTTCTTGCCATAGAAGTTGCATCGATAATGGAAGCATTTGTAATGCCAAGTTCAACCATCGCATTCATTACATCGGCAGCTTCGTTATGTTCATTCAAAGTAAGGATCATCAGGTGATTCTTATGCTCACCTGTTTCTATTTCTTCATCATCAAATTCTTCGAGTACCTTTGCAACCTCATCAACACTACCTGCTTCTAAAAGACCTTTTCTAAATCCGGGTTTTCTCAAGAGACGATTTGCCTGTGCCAGCAGTTGAAGATATTCTTTGTTCTGTTCTTCCGAACAGCCGAAAAAGAAAATGATCTTTGCCTTTCCCATTTCCGAATTGTCATATTCGATCCCTTCTTTCCGGATAATTATGCACATAAAGAGTTTTTCTACCACCTTGCTTCTGGCATGTGGAAGTGCAATTCCCTGCATCAATTCTGTATTTGCCATTTCTTCGCGATCATTCAAAGCTTTCAGAAATTTTTTCTGATTCAATATATAATCGTGATTATAAACATGATTGACCATCCCTTCGAAGAGTTCCCTTTTAGTTGTAACATCCGGATTTATTACTATCAGGTTCTTATCAATTATCTTTTTCCACATAACTTTCTCCTAACAAGGATAAAATTTAGAATTAAATTACTAATTCTGATTACTTCTCCTTTATAAAACAAACACAATATTTTTCATCCATATATTTATTTTTTTTCTTCCTTTGAAAAACTTTCCAATTTCATTTTTGTAAACCCGAATTTCAATAGCAATGGAGTTACAAGTGCAGATACAATAACCATCATGATCGTTGCAGAAAGTATATCAGTAGAGATCAGACCTTTCACCAGAGCCATATTTGCAACTATCAACGCTACCTCTCCTCTGGGCATCATTCCGGTTCCGATCCGGAAAGAACGGATAAAATCAAAATTAGTCAAACGTGCACCGACCCCGCTGCCAATTGCTTTCGTGAAAATGGCGAGTAGTACGAATCCCAGAAGAAATAACGGTTCTGTTTTGATATCAAAAAGATTAAATCCCAAACCGATATTAACAAAGAACACATCGACGAAAAAAGATTTCCCGATATTTGTTATTCCGGTTTGAACTGCATGTTTATGATGCGTCTGTCCCATGAACAATCCTGCAAAATACGCTCCGGTAATAGCTGCCAGACCTGTCATTTCCGCAACCCACGCATATAGAAACACAGCAGATATCGCCAGGGAAACGACTACATTATCTAATAATATTTTCTTAAGATTCAAAAAGAAAGGCTGCAAAATGAACATTCCGAAAAGAAAAGCGATTACAAAGAAAGAGACGATCTTTATAATGGAAAATGTAATCGTGCTGCCTTCTCCGGTTGTTAATCCGAAAATGAACGTTAAAAGAATAATGCCAACGATGTCATCAATAATTGCGGCATTAACAATGCATCTTCCTTCCAGACCTTTGAGTTTTCCAAGATCGATAAGCGTCATCACACTCACACTTACGCTTGTGGCAGTAAATATCACTCCCACCACCAGTGCCTGTGCAATATTTGAAGTTAAAAGATATGAAAGAAAGAAACCCGATACAAAAGGAAGAATAATACCGCCTGCAGCCGGCAGGATCGCCTGACGTGAATCTTCCTTAATTTTTTTTATATTTGTTTCCAGACCAGCTTCAAAAAGAAGAAAAAGCACACCGATCTTTGCTATCCAGTTTATCACTTCATCCGGCTCGATAAAATGAAGAACCGTAGGACCAAGAACTATTCCAAGAACCAGCATTCCGACAACGGGCGGTTGTTTCAGTTTTCTGGATATTGCAGTTAATATTTTCGAAAAAAATATGATTATGGCAAGATGCAGGAGAATGTTATTTTCCATTTCCGTTCTTCATAAGATTCTGTTTGTTTATATGCTGGTCATAAGTCCTTGTGAATTCGTGCCTTCCTGTCCCATTTGCAAAAAAGAAAAAATAGTCGGTTTCTTCGGGATTTAAAACTGCTTCTATCGAACTGACGGAAGGATTGCATATCGGGGTTGGTGGAAGACCATAATACTTGTATGTATTATAAGGAGAATCTATCCTCAAATCCCTGTAATATATTTTCTTCCTGGTTTTACCGGATTGTTCCAGGAAATACGCAATAGTGGGATCTGCCTGAAGCTTATAATTATAATTAATTCTATTCACATACACGCTGGCGATCGTGGGCTTTTCATCTTCAATGCGTGCTTCTCTTTCTACTATAGAAGCCAGAGTTATTATATCATAAAAATCAAGTTTCTTATTTGGAATAAAATCTATGTTCGAAGTTTGATTAAAAAATTCTTTAACGAGGTGCGAAATAACAAATTCCTCGCTTACATCTTCCGGAAAGTAATATGTTTCCGGATATAAAAACCCTTCCAGACTGGGAATTGAAAAACCTGTTAACTTCTTGGCAAAAGTAGAATCATTACAAATAGACAAATATTTTTCATATTCACCAAAATCATTCCGGGCAAGCAACCTGCTTGTTCGCTTTACCGTTAAACCCTCCGGTACTGTTATTTTGCGAAGCATAACTTTTCCCAAATTGACCTTCTCGATAATATCGGTCATAGAGAGTTTCCCTGAAAATAAATATTTCCCGTAGCTTAATTTGTTTTCGTATTTCTTGCCTTTAATATATAAATAAAAAACGCTTTTACTGCGTATTATTTTCTTATCATATAGCTTTCTTGCAATAGATCGAGCAGGTTCTCCCTTGCGGATTTCAAAGACAACTTCCTTTACTTTTATAGGTTGGGAAAAAACAAAAATAAAGTATGAACTAAGAAGAATGACCAAAATCCCGAAAATCGCTGCAATCTTTATGAATAACTTCATTTTATGCTATCTAAATAATCTCTTAAAATAATTGATGCTGCCACCTTATCTATAACACTTTTACTTTCTTTTATACTATATTTTTTTTTTTTTAAAATTTCATTTGCTTCCACAGTAGAGTATCGTTCATCCCAAAAGATAACAGGAATAGAGATTTTTTTTTTTAATCTTTCTACGAACTCTCTGACTTCTCCGGTTCTTATTGTGTCTTCACCCTCAAAATTCACAGGTAATCCTACAACTATTTTCCCTACGTTTTCTTTTTCAATAATTTTCTTTATTTCAGCTAAAGTATTATCGTTTGTATTGGAAATCACTTTATATGGCCGCGATATGATCTGAAGCGGATCACTGAGAGCAATTCCGATCCGCGTTTCTCCGTGATCGATACACATTATTCGATATAAATGCATATAATTAAGAACCTGTAAACAAAGTGGACAAGCTGAAAATTTTGTTTAATTATAATGTGAAAGAGTTGGTTTCTTCTTCCTTAGCTTTTTCTGTTTCCTCTTTTTCTTTTATCTCGGAAATTTGTTCTTTCTTCAGTTCGATCTCTTTTTCCATATTTTTTATCTTTTTCAAGATCTCAACTATTTCCGGATAATCTTTAAATTTTTTCTGATCATTATAAATAAATTCCCCTATCTCGGTTTTGCTGTCCTTTATCTTTCCTTTCAAGCTGCTTATTTTCAGCTTTAACGCTGATGTTTTACTAACTTCCTCTACTTTATCAAAAACCTTTGATAATGCTACGTTTGCTTCTCTTCTGATATTCTCGAAAAACGTTTTTTTATCCATATCTCCTCCAAATCTGTTTTTATATTCTAAGCAAACGATTTTTTGTCAATTTTTTTATCTGATTACAATTTGTTCACTGAAAAAAATAAAATAAAAATTCATTCTGGTCTCTTTTTTGCAAGAGAGATATTGATTAAAAATTGTCAGGAGATATAAGATGAAAAAAAATGTAATTATTTTTGCTTTGTTCTGTTTCACAGTTGTTTTATCTGCAATGCAGTCGATAGAACTGAATTATAATGTAACAGATACAAAATTAGTTGAAAACAGTGAAGTTGGGATAAAGGTAAATTATAAATTTTCCAGTATCAACTCATTCGATGTCAATACTAATGAAGGTTACTTTTCCCAAATCAACATTCCCGGTTATACTTATTCCAATAATTTAGGAACACCCAGGTTACCTATCCAGAGAAAGATCATCTCGGTTCCATTAGGTGCAAGTATCAGGATTTCTACGGAAAATTTTGAAGTCACTGAATACTCTCTGGAAGAATATGGGATATTATATCCCGTTATACCTGCTCAACTTCCCGTGCCCAAAAGTGCCGATCCTGCACAGATCGAATTCAAATATGATCCGAAAGTTTACTCCATAAACAGCTTTACAGATAATGAATTGATCTCGGTAGAAGAAATCGGTATCATGAGAGGTGTAAGACTTTTCGTTCTAACTTTCGAACCGATCAGATACAACCCGGTAACAAAAAAGATTCAGGTTTATAATAATGTAACTGCTCAAATTGATTTTACCGGTGGAAACTTGGATGAAACAATTGCACTTAGAGAAAAAACTTTCTCTTTATATTTTGAATCTCTCTATCAAAAATCAATATTCAATTATACAAATATTAGAAGTCGGGATGATCTGACACGTTATCCTGTAAGCTATTTAATTATTTCCGATCGAATGTTTGAAGCCCAGCTTCAACCGTTCATAGAATGGAAAACAGAAATGGGATTTTTAGTGATCGAATCCTATACAGATGATCCTCCGGTTGGCTATACTACTACTTCTATCAAGAATTATATCCAAAGCATTTATAATGCCGCAACTATAGAAAATCCAGCTCCGTCTTTCGTTCTATTCGTTGGTGATGTAGCACAGATACCTGCCTGGAACGGAAGCACCGGTAGTCATATTACCGATCTTAATTATGTACGTCTGGATGGAGGAAATTATGTTCCCGAAATGTATTATGGAAGATTCTCTGCCAATAATACAACTCAATTGCAGCCTCAGATAGATAAAACACTGGAATATGAAAAATTTGAGATGCCGGATCCTTCTTTTCTCGGAGAAGTCGTAATGATCGCCGGAATGGATTCCTGGCACGGAAGTACACACGGAAACGGACAGATAAATTATGGAACTTCAAATTATTTCAACGCAGATCATGGAATTCTTTCCCATACTTACTTGTATCCACAATCCGGCAGCAATGCTGCAAATATTGTCCAGAACGTCAGTGATGGCGTAAGTTACATAAATTATACAGCTCATGGCGGTTCGACTGAATGGTGTAACCCTGAATTTACCATTGCAAATATTAACGGTCTGCAGAATGAGCATAAATATTGTCTTGCTGTAGGAAATTGCTGCCTGACCAATAAATTTGAAGTTACAACCTGTTTCGGAGAAGCCTGGCTGAGAGCAGAGAACAAAGGAGCAATCGGTTATATCGGCGGAACCAACAGCACTTATTGGGATGAAGATTACTGGTGGGGTGTTGGAGCTGGCACTGTTACATCAAATCCAACTTATGCAGGAACCGGTCTCGGTGTTTATGATGGTTTATTCCATGATCACGGTGAACCTTTTGAAAACTGGCATACAACAACGGGAGGAATGATCTTCCAGGGAAACCTTGCAGTTACGGAAGGTAATGGATCTATTAATTATTATTGGGAAATTTATTCCATCATGGGAGATCCATCTCTGGAGGCTTATCTTGGAGTACCCGCAATAAACACTGTAACATATCCTAATGTTATACTTCTGGGAACAAACACTATCCAGATCAGTGCTGAACCATATTCTTATGCTGCACTTACAATGGATGGTATAATCTATGGAACCGTTCTCATCGATGAGACAGGAACAGCAGACCTCGAATTTATGCCTTTCACTGATCAGGGAACAGCAAAACTGGTAATTACAAGACAAAATCATGAGCCTGTAAAAGCTGATATTGATGTCGTTCCAGCCAGCGGAGCATACGTAATTTATGAAGACCATACTATAGATGATTCTGCCGGAAATAA
>JAIORR010000002.1 GCA_021108055.1 Candidatus Cloacimonadota bacterium | reverse complement strand
AAGACTTCCGGAGTTTGAACTTCTTGAACTCCAACAGGATCACCGGGATAATCCGGACTTCCAATTGGAGCGGAAATATAAGCCCAGGTACCTCCCATACGGAAATCAAAATCTCTATCTATGTTATTAATGGTTGTTCTCATTGCCAGATATTGACCTGCAGGTATTGTAAATGAACAACCGGGAATTGCATAATTATGAGTATAATTAAGTTGAAAGCCGTCTAATTGGACTTGAGGACCTCCGGGAGTAAATGATGAACCATCCCAGATGCCGATCTCTATCAACATATCGGGATGTTGATTATATTTATAGATCATTTGACCTGTCCAGGAAGTTGAATCTACCTGTATTCCAGTTGGAAAGGTAAGTGCTGCCAAAACAGACTCATCAGCAACCCAGATATAACTTGATAGTTCCGGAATATTTACTAATCCGCCAATAGTTCCCATATCATTACGAGTCATTTCCACATTATTCAGGAACCAGGTTAATAATACGTAATCTTCAGGAAGATTTGTAAGAGGATAATCATCAATTATTTGATCGGAGATATGTGGAGTATCACCAATACCGTCCATATCCGCATCTGCTCCTGTGTAATCAACGTAATAATTACCCAGAAAATTTTTAAATGTTGTATCATATATCCTGTAAGCCATTTTTGTGGGTGGTTTCAAAATTTGATCATTATCGCCTGCATTAACAACAAAATGAAAATTCTCTGTATTATTAAATGTATTTAAATATAAAGTTAACGCAGTATTATAATATAAATCCATTCCATAAACTGAATTTGATTCAATTTTGTTTCCGGCAAATACACATTGAGAACCGCCTGAAAGAAATACTCCGGAGCCGTTATTATTACTGAATATATTATTTGAAAAATATGTAAAATACTGATGATAAGCATATAGTCCGTATTCGTCATTGAATTGGCACTCATTTTTTGTGATCGTATCATGCCAGTTATTATAAGAATAATAAATCCCACGATCGTTGTAATTACAGACGTTATTATGAACATGGCAGTCACTTGTTGCATACATCATTATCCCGCTAATTCCTGTATAAATGGAGTGTTGACAGTAATTACAAGTATTGTTGGATATAGTTATATAATTCGAACCATGAACATAAATTCCACCGTTGTTATCATAAGAACAAATATTATTATTTACAATTATGCTGTCTGATGCTGAAATATAAATTCCTGCTTGATTTAAATAAATTTCTGACCAGCCACTACGACAATTTTGTATTAAACAATTTGAAACACCATCGAAATGGACACCATTCCCTAATGTCACTCCATAAAAACTAAAGCCTTCGATATTAACATTGTCGGCAGTAACATCTATAATGTCTTCCCAGTCAATAGGCGTTGTCAGTAACGTTGTTTCATAACCATTTAGAGATTCTATCGTTAAACTTATGTCGATATTTACATTTTCGGTATATGTTCCATCATGAACGATGATAGTATCTCCTGCTGCAGCAGCAATAACAGCATCGGTGATTGTGGAGTAGGTTTGTCCTTCACCTACAAGAAGTATAACAGCATTAGCAGATTTCACAGATAAAAGAAGCAATAAAACAATACTAACTAATTTAACAGTAATAATAAAACAGCTTTTTTTAAATAGTAAATTAAAACTTTTTTTTAGTTTTTTCACTTTTACCTCCAACTTTTCTTTTTAAAATTCTTTCAGGTTCATTCAAATCATCAAATATATATTGAAATATTACAATTACAAAGGTGAGAAAGAAAATTCTGACATCTTATGTCAAGATAATACTATTTTAATAGTTTGAAATAAAATGAGTTATGTACTGCTTTAACTGGGTTAGAATCGAAAATAAATGAAAACTATAATATGTTATTCTATTTAACCTTAGACCTGAATGTTTCTTTGATTGCTATTACATAATAGAATTTATTTCCGACCGGAGCGGGAGCATTCCAACTCTCATTAATAAAAATTCCAGATGTATCTTCTACAAAACCGGTGTATGGGTCACCTGAAGAATAAACCCTATATGAAGTTGCTCCGTTCACATTATCCCATTCTAAATAGATATTCCCATTATCGAAATAAATTGTTATGTTTTCGGGAGATTCAAAGCCTGTATTGCTGTATCCTGGAGTTGGAACAACAAAATACTCCCAATTTTCGCCTCCATCCGGATTTCTTCCAAATGAAATATCTGTAATTTGCGCTCCGAAAACGATAGAGTCAATTATAGATGTTAGATCATCTGTATATAAACCAATTTCTTCACCGATTATAGATAGCTTGATATCCAGATGAAGTACACCATCTTCTGTATTTTCATCAGCCCAGAGAAGTAAGGACTCCCCAGGTTGAATCGTTGTGGAATCAGGTTGAGTATCAGGTATCTTCCATTTTGTCGGAGCTGATAGATCATCAGTTATATACATTCCTCCTATATTTACAGGATAAATATCTGCGTTATAAATTTCTATCCAGTCATCATAATCGCCCTGAGGGTCTGCTAAGGTTTCACCATTACTTGCCATGAACTCATTAATATAAATTTTTGGAGGTATCTGTATAGGTTTAATCTGGAAATCATATAATGAAGCAGTAGCATTATGTCCTAATTCATAAAAATACATTTCCATAAAAGTGTTATTTGATTCATCGACTGTAACAAGCAGCCAATGATGGTTATTGTAAGATAAAGGAGGATAAAAAATTCCTCCGATATCACCTCCGGCACCTGAAGTAGTTAGATAATGAATTCCATCCAGATCATGCCTATAGTAATCGCGATGGTGCCCATTGAAATCAGCTACAGCTTCATAAAAGCATAAGCTATCGTGAAATGCTTCATATCCCATGTTCCCAAAACCACCACCATGATGATCTCGGATTATCGACACATGATTAAAAGCAAATTTATTTTCCGGAGCTGCACATAACCAAACACCTACAGAATCCAATTGAGTTCCATTTATATGATAATACATATGATCAGGATGCTGAACATTATTAATTGCTATGAATCGACTGTTCCCATAATCAAAATAGTAATCAAACTTGGGATCCACATAAGTCATATAATATTCAAAAGAATGATCACCATAACAATCATGGTTTCCTGGAAGTGAAAAAAAAGGAATTCCTGTTAAATCCATCCATTCTGAAATGCATTCATTATAAGCTGCAAATCCTTCTTGAGAACCGTATTCCGTTAAATCTCCACAGATAATTACAAAATTTGGTGGATCAGAAAGCTCAGCAATTTGTACTAATATTTCAAGAAATGTTGGGTTAAGAAGTTGACCATAATATGGTTGAGAATCACCCATTACAATAAAAGAAAATGGATAGGAAACCTGCATCTGCGAAAGTAAGCTATCGGCTTTTAAATTGGAAGGTGTAATAGCATCACTCTTCTGTGGATTGGTAATAAAAATTATCAGAATTAATAAAGCAATACTTGAATATTTCATCATTTCTCAATTTCCTATGCAATTTAATTTATAATAAAAATATATACCCTTAATTGTATTTTACAAATTATTTTCTTTACCCAACCACACCAGCATCGATCAGATTGTGCATTTGCAGAATGCCAATTGGTCTTTTATTATCGTCAACAACCGGCAGCAAGGTGATATTATTTTCTTCCATTAAGTTCAAGGCTTCAACTGCCAGTATTCGAGTAGTTGTAGTTCTGGGATTTCCTGTCATTCCCTCGGCTGCAGTTTTATCCATAATATTCTTTTTGTTTTGCAAAAGAATACGTTTCAGATCTCCATCCGTTATAATTCCCACCAATTCATTTGCATCATTCACAACGATCGTACCACCGATATTTATTTCCAGCATTTTCCTGATAGCAATTTCCATATTTACGTTTTCGTTAACTACCGGTATTTTCCTGTGCATCAAATCTTCTACTCTTAACAGGAGCTTTTTCCCGATCGTACCACCTGGATGGAATCTGGCAAAATCTGATTCCATGAAATTTTTCTTTTTTAGAAGTGCCACGGCAATTGCATCTCCCAGAGCAAGGGCAACTGTTGTACTGGCGGTAGGAACCAGTCCGAAAGGTTCATATTCTTTGGGAACAAAACAATCGATTACAACATCTGAGTTCTTTGCCAGTTTAGAATTCATATTACCGGTTATGGCAATTATCGGGATCTTATTGAATTTGATATACGGAATAATGGAAATGAGTTCAGGTGTATTTCCGCTGTTTGAAACAGCCATAACCACATCATATTTTTGCAGGATTCCCAGGTCTCCATGAATTCCTTCCGCAGCGTGCAGGAAGATAGCAGTTGTGCCGGTACTGGAAAAAGTTGCGGCTATCTTTCTGGCAATAATGCCCGTCTTCCCCATTCCGGTTACTATCACCTTCCCTTTGCAATTAAAGATAATATCTATTGCTTTCTCGATGCTATTGTCTATTCGTTCTGCAACTTTTTTTATCGCTTCTGCTTCCAGATTCAATTCTTTTTTTACGAATTCTATGATATCCATTTTGACTCCTGTATACCTCTCTCGTAGTGGCAGATCAGCGATCTGCCTTCTTTCTGACAGTTCAATGAACTGTCACTACGCTATTTCTTTACTTCGATTTCTTTTTGAATTTCCGTAATAATTTCATCAATTTCTTTGCTTCCCAGATCACCTTTGCCATGACGCCGCACAGAAACTGTATCTGATTCTTTTTCTTTTGCTCCCACAATGAACATATACGGAATTTTCATCATTTCCGCTTCACGTATTTTATATCCGATCTTTTCGTTTTTATGATCGACTTCAGAGCGAATGCCATTTTCTTTAAGCTGATTATTCACTTTTTCTGCGTACTCTTCATAATGCTCGGAAATGGGAATAACACGAACCTGAACCGGACACAACCAGAGCGGGAAATTGCCCGCATGATATTCGATGAGCGTTCCAAAGAATCGTTCCAATGATCCCAATAAAGCTCTATGAACCATGAATGGACGGTGCGGTTGATTATCTTCGCCTATATATTCCATGTTAAATCTTTCCGGTAAATTGAAATCGAACTGGATAGTTGAACACTGCCATAACCTGTTCAAAGCATCTTTTATCTTGATATCTATCTTCGGTCCGTAGAAAGCTCCACCACCTTCATCAAGCTCATATTCGATGTCATGATTATCCAGTGCTTTTTTTAAAGACAGTGCTGCTTTTTCCCAATCTTCTTTTGTTCCTACAGCTTTTTCGGGCATGGTTGCCAGGTATATTTTAAAATCCCTGAAACCGAATGCTCTCAGTATATCCAGGGAAAAAACGAGTACCTTATCGATCTCATCTTCCAACTGTTCGGGAGTGCAGATAATATGTGCATCATCCTGGGTAAAACCCCGCACGCGCATCAATCCATGTAGTGAACCTGAATTTTCATATCTATAAACAGTTCCCATTTCTGCGTATTTAATGGGAAGTTCACGATAACTTCGCTTCCGAGATTGATAGATAGCAATATGGAATGGACAGTTCATAGGCTTAAGATAATATTCCTGCTCATCCACAATGATAGGACTGTACATGCTTTCCTTATAAAACTCCAGGTGTCCACTGGTTTCCCATAATTCACCTTTTCCAATATGAGGAGAATTCACCACTTTGTATTCATCCTGGAAATGACGTTCCTTCCAGTAATCCTCTATTATCGAACGCATCATTGCACCGTTCGGATGCCACAGAACAAGTCCTGCCCCTATATCATCTGAAATTGAATATAGATCCAATTCCTTTCCAAGTTTACGGTGATCGCGTTTTTTTGCTTCTTCCAAGTCGTGAAGATATTTATTTAGTTCTTTGTTGGATGGAAAGCTGATGCCGTAAATTCTCTGCAGCATCTTGTTCTTTTCATCTCCACGCCAGTATGCTCCGGAGGTTTTCATTAGTTTGATAGACTTTATCTTGCCGGTGTTTATGATATGTGGTCCACGGCAAAGATCGGTGAAATTTCCCTGAGTATATAAAGAAATGATCTCACCTTCCGGTATCTCTTCTAAAAGTTCAACTTTATAATCTTCTTTCATATCGGAAAAAAAATTTATCGCATCTTCTCTGGAAAGTTCTTTTCTTTCATATTCCATATTCTGTTTGGAAAGTTCTTTCATCTTTACTTCGATCTTTTCCAGGTCATCATCGGTGAAAGGAATTTCTTTATCAAAATCGTAATAGAACCCTGCTTCGATGGCGGGACCGATAGCAACTTTTACATCCGGGAAAAGTTCTCTTACAGCCTGAGCCAAAAGGTGAGCAGTACTGTGCCAGTAAACTTCTTTCCCTATTTCACTATCAAATTTATAAAGCTCGATTGAAGTATCTTCCATTATTTTATAGTTCAGATCGACAAGTTTATCATCGATTCTGGCGGTTATTACCTGCCTTGCTAATCCCGGACTGATGCTTTCTGCTATTTCCAGCGGAGTGCTGTCGGCAGGATATTCTTTTATTGAATTATCAGGAAACTTTATATTCATTTTATCCTCTATTTTTCTCTTTCTGCAATCTTCTTTTTGATCATCTCAGCAGCATTATCAAGTGCTTCTTTTGGGCTCAGTATTCCCCAGATCACTTTTTCTATGACATGATCTTCAATATACTTCCTGGTTTCGAACCATTCGCTTATCTGCGGTTCAAAAGTAGCATAATTCAACTGGTCGTAAACCGAAGCGATCTCGGGATTAGATTCCAGTCTTTTCTTGAGGGCTTCTTCCTGGAAAGCACTTTTTCGAACAGGCATATAATATGTTAATTCACTCCACTTTGCAGTCTGTGCTGTATCTGTGAACCATTTTACAAATTCCCAGGCTGCTTGTTCTTTCTTTTTGTCTTCTTTTTTAAAGATAACCACATTCGTACCACTGATTATATTTTTCTTTGTATCTTTAACAGGAATTGCAGAAACACCCAGGTCGAAATCTATTCCTGTTCGAAGCATATAAGCCAGTGAAACACTTGAGTCTTCATAAAAAGCACACTTCCTTGCCGTGAAATCTTTCTGTCCTTCATAACCGGGAGAAAGATAACCTGTCTTATCCACATTCAGAATATTAACCAGATATTCCAATGCCTGTACACCGGCTTTACTATTGAATAATGGTTCTGTATTATCTTCATTCATAATTTCCCCGCCAGCTTGCAGAAGCAGGTTCTCGAACTGCCAGGCACTTATTTTAACCGTTGTACCATACTGATCAATCTTACCATCACCATCCAGGTCTTTAGTAAGATTCTTGCAATATTCTCTGAAATCATCCCATGTTTTAGGTGGTTTGTTCTGATCGTATCCATGCTGAAAAAGAATATCTTTGTTGTAATATTGCACCCGTACGCTTTTATTGAACGGGAAAGAAATCAGTTTCCCGTTCATGGTGTTGCTGTTAATGAATACAGGATAAATATCGTTCAGGTCTTCCTGTCCAAATTCAGGATCAGCATCGATGAAATCCTGCATAGGAACGAGTACATCACCTTCCATCATATTTGCTATCCAGGCTTCATACGCTTGCGCTAAATCTGGTTGATTTCCTGTTTGTAGGGAAGCCATCAGTTTCTGAGACAGTGCTGTGTAATTTCCCATATTTATCGATGTTACATGAATTTTCGGATGAGTTTTGTTGAACTCTGTAATCAGTGATTCAAGTGCATCACCCAGTGGACCACCCATTGCCTGCCAGAAGATAACTTCCGTTACGCCTGATTTGACTGCTTCTTTCTTTCCACATCCCAAAATCACAATGCATATAATAAAAAATAATATAAAAATCTTTTTCATCTTAATTCTCCCGTTTAATTTATCTTGGCAAATAAAAAATTAAGTGTTCAAAGTCAATTAGTTTTTAGATTTTGAGTAATTTGTACATATCCACGAAAAAATAATTATTTCAATTGGTTTCAATAAAAATTTACTAAATTTATCAGAAACTAACGAATTATTATTTCGAGTCGATTCTTGTAAATCGACTCGAGGTTGTATACACAAGAAACGGTTAAAACCTTTCGGATAGCGAGAGTGATCTACCACCAGCTAACCCAGTTAAACAGGTTAGGTTTCACAGGTTAAAAAGCAGGTGGTTAATATGAAGATGCGGTAGTTAATAAGTAAATCCGTGGGTTGTTAACCCTCTCAAGGTTAATGCACGGAAATGCTTGGGACAAGTAATAATTTGACAAAACATTGTTAAAATTTGTTTTCAAACAATGAAAAGAATAAAGATATTAGAACAATCAAATTTTAATGAAGCAGTTAATTTTGTTAAGCATCCGGCGAAAGTAGCATTGGCAATTGTAAAAGACAATAAAGGTAAATTCAATATGATAACCCTGGAATGGTTCATGAGGACTTCTTTGAATCCACCGATGTTCGCCATTTCGATTGGTCATTCCAGATATTCATATCAATGTCTTCAGGATTTTAGATATTTTAATTTGTGTATCCCCTCAAAAGAGATGGTAGAGGAAGTAAAACTCTGCGGCACAAAATCCGGTCGTGACATCGATAAACTGGAAGTTACAGGTTTAGACTGGCTCAAAGGAAGATTAGCTCAGCTTCCTGTTTTAAAGGATGGTGTTGCAAATTTCGAATGTGAAATTACAACTCAGGTGAAAAGCGGTGATCATACCATATTCGTGGGAGAAGTAAAACACAGTTGGCTGGGTGAAAAGTAGTGTCTGCTCATCGAGCTATCAGAAAAAAGGTAGATCGCTGATCTGCCACTACGGTGGTTGTGTGTAGTGACAGTTCATTGAACTGTCAGACATAAAATATTTCAAATATAAAGTTCAATCGAGACGATTGAACCAACATAATGAATGAATCAGCACTCACAATCCGATGCTAAATTGCAATAAAATTTATATAATGCTGTCTCCATCTCTTTTTTTAACAACTTAAAGCAAAACCTTTTCTGAATTATCTTTCGATTATGTCTAAGTATTTTTCCCTTATCTTCAAAAAGAAATTGAACGACTTCATTTATAGTTTTTTCATCTGGTTCTTCATCGAATTCGATCACTTTCAACCTGTTCTTAGATGACAAATGTTCTCCTATAAGTATCCTGTAAACCTCTTTGGGGTAATATATCTTCGTGAATATGGGAATTCCGCAAGAAGCTGCTTCAATTATCGGAAGTCCTCTCCCCTCTGTTTTACTCGGCAAAGTTATCATGGAAGCGATGCTAAAAATATCACTTATTTTTACAGGATCATCATGCTTTATTTTAAACGAAAATCTGTCTATTTCACTAAATAGAAAAGCCACGAATATCCTGCTTTGAAATTCTTTATCAATACTGTTCAGCATTTCTTCAAAACGTTCTAATAACATCAGAAAATAATCATAATGACCGGTAATTAACGGTCCGGTTATAAGTAGAATAATGTTTTGAATATTATTCTGTTGAAAGCCCCTTCTAAATGCATCGTTTTCTGTAAGTTTTTGCAGAAGTTCGAAATCCTTTTGGATATTCTTTCTTTCGATCACCCTGGTTGGTTGTACCAAAATAATATCTTTTAAGGAAATATCGATGCAGCTATTTTTTTTATAACCTGTTACAAATGGAAAAGGGGTTCGTTCAAATGATTTTTTTGAGATCACTTCTTTTATTGGAATTGTTCTCACATCATTTACATCATTTGAAAGAGCATTAGATATTTGCTTCAGAATTTCTGTTTTCCGGTTCTCGTCTTTCAATGGTTTAAACAATTCAGAATCGATTGCAGTTCCAATTTCCCAAACATTTTCGGGATCATGCCCGAAATCATGAACAAGTCTTCTGGATTGTTCCTGGTTGATATTCAACATGAACCACATCCTCGACTTCCATGGATATATCATCTTAATGATCGAGAAGAATTCATCTATATTACAGTTCGTGAAATAATGATCGCGCGATCCGGGTTTCTTTCCAAAATGTTTTCTATCTATTTCGCTGCTTCCTGCTTCCCAGTAAAAGTCATGATTATTCGAGATAACCGGTATCTGCAGATATTCCGAAATAAAAACCATCGAAAGTGCAAGCGAAACATTCCCCGGATTTGAGTTAGTGTTTACCAGGTAAAGGAGCTTAATGTTATTTTCTGAAATATATCTTCCGATCTTATTGGAGATCAGCAGTACTTCTTTCCAGAATTTTTTTAGAAGAGACCTATAATGTCTGTCACCTTTTTTCAGTTTTGTTCGGAAGAATAGATCAAACAGCTTCCATTGAGCAAATCCTGCCATCTCTTTTACAACAAAATGTTTACAACTCGATTTTACAGAATGATCAAATATCTCTGCACATTCCTTTCCTATCAAATGAATATCGATATTACCAAAAACCTCATTGAGTATCCTGATGTATTTGCATATCTCCACACTCACACCATCGACTCCGTAACCATAAGTTACGATAGCGATCCCGCCTGATCTTATCTTATTTTTGAATTCTTCGAAACTTCCTCTGAATTCATAATGCGGTGTTATGTCCTGTTTGATTCCTTTTAGAAAAAAATTGAGGTCTTCCCACGATTTGATATTTTGAGTATTTAAAGCATTAATCATTTTTTTGAATTTACGCATTTTTTACTTCTTTTAACGACGAATGTTTATCTTCCGAAAAAAGTTTCAAAAGATTCTTTTTTTCTACTTAAAATTTAAAAAGCTTTTCCAGTTTTTCTTCCAGAACTTCTAATGAAAAATTTTCTTTTCCAATCTTGAAATTATATTCACCTATCTCTTTCTGCTCCTTTTTATTATGCATGATCCTTTCTATATCTTCCAAAGCTTTATCCGTTAAAATGTTATCTTCCAGCATCACGGTTTTGAAACCTTTGCTTCCGATATCGGGCCAGTAAACAGGTTCATAATTATTCACAAAGATCGGTCTTTTTGCCAGAACGCATTCAATAAAGGCATTTCCAAATCCTTCGTAAGTGCTGAAATATGTACAGGCAACAGCATTGGCATAAGCATCGGATAATGAATAGATCTTTTTCCCACGCCATCCTTTACCACGATCGGTGAGAATACTTCTGTGTCCGAATAAAACCTGTTTATCCAGTTTCTTTTCTTTGATCCTGATTAAAAGTTCTTTATAATAACCTTTCCTAGCGTCATCTGCTGCACTGCCGGTGATGATCAATTTTACCCTTTTATCCTGCAATTTGTGAACCATATCAATGGCAACCTCAATACCTTTTCTTCTTACGATCCGGGTTATCTGGAATATGGGAATATCCTTTTTATCTAATCCCAGGCTGGAAAGAAGGTCACTGTTATATTTATCTTTCACTGCAAAGGGTTTGTTGAAATCCATTACATTGGGCACCACCATCGGTTCGAAACCAAATTTCTTCTTATATACATCTCGTGAATATGAATTAATAACTGCATGTCTAACATTTGGAAGTATAAGAGGAAATGTGTTTTCCACGATCTCTTTTATCTTCTTGTGTGGAGATTTGTATCGATCTCCTCTTTCCCAGTAAAAATCGTGATTATGAGTAACAAATGGAATGCTTAAATTCTGTGCTGCCTTTTTAATTCCTATTCCCATAGATAAATGACAGGGAAGTGAAGTACTGTTTTCTGTCAGGATTACCCCTATCTTATTCTTGATTACCCATTTAAATATTTGAAACGCTATCTCATTTGAAGTATCATCAAGATGATCAAGAAGCTCTTTCTGCTCGAATTCAGGAAAAAAGAATGCTCTGTTCTGTTCCCATTCACACTCAGGTGAAAAAAATGAAAGAGATCGCCAGACATGTTCGTTCCTGGTTCTAACAACGCTTCTTTTGAAATTACCAGACAGAATATAGATTGTATGTCCAAGCTTCTTTAGAATTTTGATCCACTTTTCCGTTTCCAGCGCAACACCGTCAATATCACCGATACGTCCAATAATTATTCCAATATTCATATTTTGTTCCCTTCCTTTTTTTCAAATTGCAGATTACGTATTTACTTTATAAATAGGGAATTGAAGTCAAGAAAAAAGTGTATATTAATTATTAAGATACTATTTTTCTGCTGATGTTATTCCAAGCTGGCAATGGTTGATTTTATTATTTCAGCATCAGCATTTTTTTTGCTGCAATAGTTCTT
>JAIORR010000360.1 GCA_021108055.1 Candidatus Cloacimonadota bacterium | reverse complement strand
GAGGTAAATTACGGTACAGAAAACTCCTTCCCGCAGATCTTCCAGCCATCATATTCCCTGTAGAAATAGGAAACATCACCGTTTTCATCACTTGGTTCCTGCGTAACAACACTTCCGCCATCATTATCATATAAGGTCATTATAAAATACACAGTTGCAAAATCACCGACCGGCTCAATATTTATTTCGGAAAAATCGATCTCCGCATAATTGTTCAAACGTTGTTCCCAAACTTCTTCTTCAAGACTATAATTATCACCGTTATGCAAAAACCCAAAATGATAATTTTCCATTATTCCAGGCAGGTCATTAAAAATGAAAGAAGCTTCTATTGCATCTATGATCTCTAATATCTGCGCTTTCGTCACATCCTCCGGTGAAGATGTTCCCGAACAGGAAAGAAGAAAGAACACAATGACAAAAAGAATTATATTTCTCAAATATTGCTCCATATTTGTTTAAACATCAAAACTACAAATGCCTATCAATACCTATCAATACCTACTAATGCCTACCAATGCCCACCAATACCTACCAATTCCCATCAATACCCAACAATTCCTACCAATACCCACCAATGCCACCCCCCCTCTCAAGCATAATTCAGATCCCCGATCGGAGTCGAGGATGACAGATTCACTCCCTCTCCAGCACAATCCCATTTTCTATATGATAGGTTTGCGGGAACATATCAAAAGGCTGGATAAGTTTTATCATAAATCCTTTTTCCATAAACCTGTTCACATCCCGAACCTGCGTAGAAGGATCACAGCTTATATAGATAATTTTTTTAATATTATCGGGAATTTTCTCAATTATTTCTTTATTCAATCCTTTGCGCGGCGGATCAAATATTATTGTATCTATATTTTCACAAACATCCAAAAATTTATCTTCCACATCACCGGTTATGAAATCACAGTTAGATACATTATTCAGTTCCGCATTGAACCTGGCATCGTTAACTGCATTCCCGTTGTTCTCAATGCCGATTACCCTTCCTGCCTTCCCTGCAATATAAATTCCGATAGAACCGACTCCACAGTATGCATCCAGAACATTCGAGTTTGCAGGAATATGTTCTTTTACAAATTCATACATTTTTTCTGCAACGGAAGTATTCACCTGGAAAAAAGATTGATAATTCAGTTTGTATTTACTGCTTCCGATCTTTTCGATAAGGTTATTTTTTCCGAATAATATTTTTTCTTCATTTCCCAGTATCACATTTGTCGGGTTCGAATTTATATTCTGTACAATTCCCACGATATTCGGAAATGAGGTTGTAAGAATTCTTACTAATTGGTTCGAAAACGGTATCTTCCTGGTTTTTGTAACAAAGATGATCATCATTTCATTGGTGTTTTCAGAGAGTCTTATCCCCAGGTATCTTGCAGTTCCTTTACCATTTGTTTCATTGTAGATTTTTATCTTGGAAGCTGTCATGTAGTTCCCGAATACTTTTATAACTTCATCGAATACTGGTGGTTGGAGAAAGCATTTCAAATGAGGTACGACCTTATGTGACCTTCGTTCGAACATCCCGATAACCGGTTCATTATTTTTTTCGGAAATAGGGAAAAAACTCTTATTTCTATAATATCTATCTTTCGTAGAAGGAACGATCGTGCGTATCTTTTCTCTGGAAATATTTCTGAATATTTCTTTAATTATTATTTGTTTGTATTCTAATTGTTTTCCATAAGGAATGCACTGCCAATCGCAGCCACCGCAGATTCCAAATACTTTACATTCCGGTTCTATCCTGAACTCTGATCTTTCCTTTAATTCGCAGATCTCGCCAAAGAGAGCATTTCCCTTCTTATGAATTATCTTAACATCAACGATATCTCCGGGAACAGAATTGAATACAAAAATCGGGTTGGAATCTTTGAACCCCAGCCCGAAACCTTTGTAAACCAGTTTTTCTATTTTAATATTCGTGATATTTTTTATCATTAAATCCTTTTTTTGAAGTGAAGATGTTGCAGTTTCCACACCACAAAGATCGCTTCATGTACTATTTTTTTTGACATTTTCGACTGCCCGCTTCTTCTATCTGTAAAAACTATCGGAATCTCCTTTATTCTGAATTTCTTTCGCCATGTACGAAAATTCATTTCTATCTGGAAAGAATAACCATCGGAAAGAATATCGTCCAGTTTAATGCTTTCCAGCACTTTCCTGCGAAAACATTTGAATCCGCCAGTTGGATCATTGATCGGCATACCGGTGATCAGGCGAACATATTTGGAAGCCAGGAAACTCAGGATCAATCTACGCAGGGGCCAGTTTACCACATTTATTCCATCCAGATATCTTGAACCTATAACCAGATCATTGTCTTTTATAGCTTCCAGCATTCTTGGAATTACTTCCGGATCGTGGGAAAAATCTGCATCCATCTCGAAGATGAATTCATAATTATTTTCCAGAGCATATTTGAATCCTGCTACATAGGCAGAACCGAGTCCCATTTTACCTGCACGGGTTAACAGGTGCACACGCTTATTCTTTATTTTTTCTACGATCTGCGAAGTCCCGTCAGGAGAATTATCGTCAACTATCAGAACATTAATATTCTTATCCTGTTTTAGAGCAGCTTCAATAATAGCAGCAACGTTATCTGCTTCATTATATGTAGGGATAATTACGAGTGATTTCATTTCTTATCCTTATTATTTTTTAATAATTGAGTTTCGGGAACTTTTCCGAATTTCTTTGCGGGATTTCCCAGCCAGACTTCATCTGCCGGAACGTCTTTTGTAAGAACACTGCCTCCGGCAACCATTCCGTCTTCATAGATCGTTCTACCCGGAAGAATAGTTGCATTCACACCAATCCTGCCGCCTTTTTTGATAGTAACCCCTTTAAAGTGTTCAAATCGTTCTTTATCCCGAGCCATATAATTATCGTTACTTGTAGCCACTGCCGGTGCAACGAAGCAGTAATCTTCGACTTCCGAATATGCTGTGATGTAGGAATTGGTCTCGAATTTGTTGCGATCACCGATCTTGCAGAAATTTTCGATCGATACATTTCTTCCTATAATATTAAGATCACCAATTGTAACATTTTCACGGATCGTTGCCATATCTGCTATCAGACAGTTGTCACCTATCTTCGATTGAACATAAATAACTACGTTAGCTCCGATCTGACATTGATTTCCTATTTCTGCCGGTTTCAGGTTTGAATCTACTTTGAAAATACTTCTCGGAGAGCTGAGTGGTTTTTTGCCGATAATCGTGTTATCATCGATGCGAACACCACTACCGATAGATGAACCTTCATGGATGATCACATTATGCCCGATAAGACATTCTTCCCCTATCCTTACATTATCCAGTATCACACAATTACAACCGATCTTTGTTCCCTTTCCGATCTCTGCCGAATCCGAAATATACTGATTCATTTCTTATCCTCCAAAATATGATGAAATCACATTTATGAACACTCTATCTGACGTAAAGTTTTTTGTTTACAAAAGATAAAAGCCTGCAAATTCTGCAGGCTTTTAAATATTTTATTAAGTTTAGTTTTACACTACACCATGATCTAACATTGTGTCTGCAACTTTGATAAATCCGGCAATGTTGGCACCTTTCACATAATTGATGAAATCTCCTTTTTTACCATGTTTTACACATTGTTCATGAATTGCGATCATAATGTTATGAAGTTTTTCATCAACTTCTTCCCGTGTCCAGCTAAGACGCAAACTGTTCTGCGACATTTCAAGTCCGCTTGTGGCAACTCCGCCTGCATTAGCAGCTTTTCCCGGTCCATAGAGAATCTTACTATTTAAAAATACTTCCGCAGCATCCGGAGTAGAAGGCATATTAGCACCTTCGGAAACTACAAAGCAGCCATTATTAACAAGAATTTCTGCTTCTTCTTTGTTCAGTTCGTTTTGAGTTGCACAAGGAAGAGCAACATCACATTTTTCTACCCATGGTCTTTTACCTTCTACATATTTAGCACCATATTTTTCGGCATATTCTTTTATTCTACCTCGTTTAACGTTTTTAAGTTCCATAACATACGCCAGTTTGTCAGCATCGATTCCATTGGGATCATAGATGTATCCACCAGAATCGGAAAGTGTTACAACCTTTCCACCAAGCTCATTTACTTTTTCAGTTGCATATTGAGCAACATTTCCGGAACCGGAAATCGTAACTGTTTTCCCCTTAAAAGAATCCCCTCTCGTTTTAAGCATTTCTTCTGCAAAATACACAGTACCATAACCTGTTGCTTCCGGTCTGATAAGACTTCCACCCCAGTTTCTTCCTTTTCCTGTAAGAACACCTACAAATTCGTTGCGGAGTTTTTTGTACATTCCGAACATATATCCGATCTCTCTTCCGCCTACGCCGATATCACCGGCTGGAACATCTGTATTTGCTCCGATATGACGGAAAAGTTCACCCATAAAGCTCTGACAGAAATTCATAACCTCATTATCAGATTTTCCTTTGGGATCAAAATCCGATCCACCTTTACCACCACCCATGGGAAGAGTTGTTAAGCTGTTTTTAAATACCTGCTCGAATCCAAGAAATTTGAGAATGCCAAGATTTACGGATGGATGGAAACGAAGTCCGCCTTTATATGGTCCTATAGCACTGTTAAATTCTACACGGAAGCCACGATTAACTTGAACATCACCATTATCATCAACCCAGGGAACTCTGAACATAATAACTCTTTCAGGTTCTACTATACGATCTAATATTTTTGCTTCTACGTATTTCGGATTGTTTTGATATACATCCCAGATGGTTTCTACTACTTCTTTTACAGCCTGCATAAATTCCGGCTGACATTTGTTTTTTGCTTCAACATTTTCTAAAAATTGGTTCATCGTCATACTAGCCTCCAAAATATTTTTGGTGAAAAAATTTTATACAACACTATTTGTCAAGCGTAAAAAATTTGTTATCAATTTGCTAAGTTTTATGAATTAATCAATTTATTTCAATTCATTGTTTTGTTCACAAGTCTAAGAATTCAATTTATGTTTCCATTACACTCTCCTCAATTAGGTTCTCATAAGTAATAATTTAGCTTGTGAGATTTTTTTTATTATTGCGTAAAAATTCCTCAATACAAATTAATGGGGAAAAATACCTCGATTATGAATATTTTTTTCTTGACAGTTAGAAGTTTAATAAATGTATTATATTCCTATGAAAAAAATAAAAACACAAGATCAAATTAATGAGAATTGTGAATCATTAAAAAATTTTTATAGAATATCACATCAAATATTATTATTTGCCAGCAAAAAAATATCATCAGATTTTTTTATAAAAGAATCATTAAAAATGATACAGGAATATATGGGATATGATATTTATGAATTATGGTTAAAAGATATAAAAAATCAATATTATGCAAAATATAATACTATAAACAAACCAAAATTTATTATGGAAATCATGTCCAAAAAAAATAAATTCGATTTTAAGAGCAAATATAAAAATAATAAAATAATCGCTATCTGTAATAAAATTTTAAATAATGAATTTGATCATCAAGATAATAATTTTACTGAAAAAGGTTCATATTTCAATAATGATGAAAATTTGCAAATTGGAAAGAATAAGGCTCAATCATTTGCAATTATAACCATAAATAAAATTTTTAAAACAGATGGAATTCTTGTTGTTCACTGTTTGAAAAAGGATCTATTTAACTCTAAAAAAATCGAATTATTGGAGAATATTACTCAAAGTCTCGGGATTGCTTTTAATCATCTCCACACGCAAATCAATTTGAATGAAAGAGTTAAGGAACTAACCTGTTTATTCGGGATTGCTCGAGTTGGCGATAAAACTGACCTTTCCCTTGATAAAATATTACAGCAAATCGTTAACCTTCTTCCACCTGCTTTGCAATATCCAAAAGTAGCAACTGCCAGAATTGTTCTAGATGGAAAATATTATACATCACCAAATTTTAATGTTAACTCCCGGAAACAATCTTCTAATATCTTATTAAATGGAGTGAAAAGAGGATTCGTTGAAGTTGCTTATCCTAAAAAAGCATTAAATTTTGATGAATCTCCTTTTCTTATAGAAGAACGACATTTGATCGATGTCGTGGCTCGCGAAATAGCGATAATCGTGGAACGGAGAATAGCTGAAAATGAAAAAGAAAAATTGGAAAATCAGCTCCGTCATGCAGACAGGCTAGCTACGATCGGACAGTTATCTGCAGGTGTTGCCCATGAACTTAATGAACCGTTAGCAAATATTCTAGGATTCGCTCAACTGCTTCAAAAAAATGATAATCTAACCAAACAGGAAAAAAATGACCTTGATGGAATTGTTTCTGCATCTTTACATGCCCGAGAAATTATTAAGAAATTAATGTTGTTCTCAAGACAGATGCCTCCTCAAAAAACAAAAGTTAATCTCAATCAATTAATAGAGAATGGACTTTATTTTTTAATGTCCCGCTGTGAAAAAAATGGTATAGAGGTTACTCGATTATTTTCTGACAATATCAAAGACATAATCGCAGATTCATCCCAATTATATCAGGTTCTGGTAAATCTCGTTGTAAACGCAATTCAAGCAATGCCAAATGGCGGAAAACTGACGATAGAAACCATAGCTTCTAATGAACATGTTTCCTTTATTGTTAAAGATACGGGAATCGGGATGAGTGATGAAATTCTCAGGCAGATTTTTATTCCTTTTTTCACAACCAAAGATATAACCGAAGGAACCGGACTCGGACTTCCTGTAGTGCACGGAATTGTCAGTTCACATGGTGGTTCGATCAAAGTTGAAAGCAAAGTAAACGCTGGATCAAAGTTTGAAGTTGTCCTGCCTGTAAAAAGCTAAATGATACGGAGATAATAAATGACAAAAACTGAGAAAATGGATAAAATTCTGGTAGTTGACGATTCCGCAGATACAAGATTAATAATTCAGAGAAACCTTTCTGATAAAGGTTACAAGGTTTTCACAACTTCTGATGTAAACAATGCTATCCAGATTTTAAATTCGATTCATATTGATCTGATCATAACTGATCTGAAAATGCCGAAAGTAAGCGGAATCGATCTGATCAAACATGTAAGGGAAAATAACAAAGATTCGGAAGTTATCATGATTACCGGTTATCCTTCAATCGAAAGCGCAGTCGAAGCAGTTAAGATTGGAGCACAAGATTACCTGACCAAACCATTTACGGAAGAGGAACTCCTGGGAGCTGTTAAAAAAGCATTTAATAAGCTGAAATTTTCGAGAAAGATCAAATCCCAGAATAAACTCAATTTTACAAAAAGTTTTGGAATCGTAGGTGAATCTGATACGATGAAGAAAGTCTTCAAAGAAGTCCTGAAAGCTTCTCAAACATCCTCGACTGTTTTGATCTATGGAGAAAGCGGAACCGGAAAGGAGTTGATTTCAAGAGCTATTCATTATAATAGTTCGCGTTCTTCTGCCCCTTTTGTTCCGATCAATTGCGGAGCTATTCCGGAAAGTCTTCTTGAAAGCGAGCTTTTCGGTTATGTCAAAGGTGCTTTTACGGGAGCTTATGAGAATCGTGATGGTTTTTTTCTAACTGCTGACGGTGGTTCTATCTTTTTGGATGAAGTTAGCGAAACCAGTATTTCCATGCAGGTCAAGCTACTTAGAATTCTGGAAAGTAAAGAAATTTATATGGTAGGTGCAAAACATCCGCGTAAGGTCGATGTCAGAATTATTTGTGCGACCAATAAACACCTTTATGGTTTAGTTGAAAAAGAGAAATTTCGGGAAGATCTTTTTTATCGTTTGAATGTAATCACGATCGATCTTCCTTCACTTCGGAAAAGAGGAGATGACATTCTTCTTCTAACTAATTTTTTTTCAAAAAAATATGCTCAAATTCTTGGAAAGAACATACCTGAATTTTCCGAAAAAGCACTTAAAGTATTTAAAGAATATCATTGGCCCGGAAATGTTAGAGAATTGGAAAATGTTATCCACCGTATCATTTTAATGAATGATGATCAGCATATCGATATTCCCGATCTGCCACCATTAATGCGATTTACTGCTTTAAAGCAGTCTGGTCTGGATCGGACTCTTGTTGAAGTTGAACTGGAATATATTAAAAATGTTCTGGTCAGTGTTGAAGACAATAAAACAAAAGCCGCTAAATTATTGGGAATAGACAGGAAAACTTTAAGAGAAAAATTGAAAAAGATGAATAGTTAATTACTTCCAGAATAAGATTTATACCCAATTTAAAAATAATTACAAATAACAAAAAATATAAAAATATCAATAAATCGGGGTATTTCTCCCCGAAGTCATATTTTTTCCCACTTCTTATGATATATATTTAGATGCTAAAATCTCTGAATTCATCTTGTTTCAATATCCTAACTTTATAAATGAAAGGATATTAACTCATATTACTATGATTACCCTTTTACATGGCACAGTATTTGCTTGTATATTTTTCAAAAGAATATAAGGAGGAAATCATGCAACCCTTAGAAGAAAAAAAAGGATCTTTCGGTTCTTATGCTTTCCCGTTTGATGAAGGCGACAGGAAATTAAATGTTTCCAAAAACAAGAAAAAAATGTATCAACTTAAAAATGGTCCAAAAACATATCCCTGGCCATGCGAAATTGAACCGGATAGAACAATAACTGTTACTACAGATGATCTTTTCAGTAAAACCAAAGATGGAACCGTAATCAAACATACTGGAGTTGGATGTTATGGAATCAAGATTCCGGGTAACGATTTAATGGAGATTTTTTAATAATATCTCTGTTATAGTGAATTGAATTCTGTAGAACTTCACGAATCTTATGTTTAAGAATTACTTCACAGGAAGTTTCAGAAAGGAATACCTTTAAACCTTGCGAAGGTTTTAAACTTTCGCAAGGTTTTTAATACCCTGATAATTTTTCATGAATGGCATTTGCAGCAGTTCTTCCTGCTCCCATTGCCAGAATTACTGTAGCTGATCCGGTAACAATATCACCTCCGGCATAAACAAATTCTTTTGAAGTTTCCATTGTTTCAGGATTTACCTCAATATATCCCCATTTATTCCTTTTCAGATCTGGAGTCGAATCAAATATTATGGGATTTGGACCATTTCCGATTGCCACAATTACAATATCACATTCCTGATAAAAATTAGAATCTTTGATTATAACAGGTCTTCTTCTGCCGGAATCATCAGGTTCTCCTAATTTCATCCGAACACATTCCATTCCTTTAATCCAATTCTGGTCATTTCCAATATATACTACAGGATTTGTAAGAAGTTTGAATTTAACGCCTTCTTCTTCAGCATGGTGAATTTCTTCGTTTCTGGCAGGCATTTCTATCCGCGAACGACGATACACGATAGTAACTTCTTTTGCTCCGGTTCTAAGGGCATTCCTGGCACAATCCATAGCAACATTTCCACCTCCGACCACGGCAACTTTATCTCCAACAGGTATAGGAGTATCGTATTCAGGAAATTTGTATGCTTTCATCAAATTGATCCTGGTCAGGTATTCATTGGCAGAGAAAACATTACATAAATTTTCACCGGGAATATTCATGAACCATGGTAATCCTGCGCCAACTCCAATATAAACTGCATCGAAATTTTTTAGAAGTTCGTCGATCGTATGAATATTTCCGATCACCTGATTCAATTCAATCTTGCAACCGAGTCTTTTCAAATAATCGATCTCAAAATTAACGATTGATTTTGGTAATCTGAATTCGGGAATTCCATAGACCAGAACTCCTCCGGGTTGATGTAATGCTTCAAAAATCGTGACCGAATAACCGAGTAAAGTCAGATCTGCAGCAACTGTAATTCCTCCGGGACCGGACCCGACAACAGCAATTCTCTTATTTGTTTTTGATTTTATAATCGGGATTTTCACGAGGTCCATCTTACGTTCATAATCAACGACAAATCTTTCCAGGTTACCGATTGCTACAGGTTTATCCCGAATTCCCAATACGCATAATTTTTCACATTGATCTTCTTGAGGACAAACTCTTCCACAAACAGCCGGCAAGACATTTCTCTCTTTGATTTTCTTGGCGGCTTCATCAAATTTCTCTTCACAGATGAGCTTGATAAATTCTGGAATATCAATATTAACTGGACAGCCTTCAACGCATTTCGGGTTTTTACATTGCAAGCATCTTCCCGCTTCCAGAAGCGCTAATTCTGTTGTTAATCCATAAGGTACTTCTATAAAATTATGGATTCTTAATTTCTGATCCTGTTCCGGCATTTCCTGGCGAGGAATTTTCAGTTTGATTCTTCTCTCATCAGCTTTTGTCAATCCATGCCATTCACATCCGTGTTTAAGGCAAATATAAAACGGAAGCAGTTTGGAATATGCAGTTATAATTAATTTCGCAACTTTTGTATTACATTCTTCACACTTTCTCTCATTCGTAACCAGACTTTTATGGCAATGAGGACAGATCAAATCTGATAATTCATATCCTTCTTCGAGAAAAACCGATGCTTCGATTTCAAAAACATCAAGATATGGACTCATCAAAATATCTATATCCTGTTTTTTAAATTTTGCCTTGAAAACCAGTAATTCCTTATTGTCCTTCTTGACATTGAAACTGTTGTTGCAGTGAGGGCAATATGTATTTAAAAAAGTCTTATAACGCAAATACTTAACATCATAATCTAACATAATCTTATCCTTATTTTATAGAAAATAGTAAAGCATCTTTTTCTTCTTTGATATACATTGAATTCCGTTTTTCAAGTTCGTCAAAATCGATGTCTATTGCTTCAAAATCCGGTCCGTCGACACAACAAAATTTTGTTTTATTACCAATTGTAACCCGACAACAACCGCACATTCCGGTTCCATCAACCATGATCGGATTCAAACTAACCATAGTTTTAATTCCGAATTTTTTAGTTAAATTGCTCACATTTTTCATCATTATGATCGGGCCGATGGCATAAACTTCTTTGATATCATGCCGCTCATTCAAATATTTTTCTAATGGTTGAGTAACGAACCCCTGCTGACCATAACTTCCATCATCTGTTGTAATTATCATTTCATCACATAAAGATTTCATTTCTTCTTCCAGAATCAACATCCCTTTTTCTCTTGCTCCGATAATCCCGATTATATAATTTCCAACCTGTTTCATAGCTTTTGTAATATGATGAAGGATTGCGATTCCGGTTCCTCCTCCAACGACAATGACTGTTCCCAGTTTTTCAATATGCGCTGCTTTACCGAGAGGTCCGACCACATCTTTAAAAAAATCTCCCGCATTTAATGATCTCATCAAAGCTGTACTTTTACCCACAACTTGAAAAATAATTGTTATAGAGCCGCTAAAAGAATCTACATCTGCAACAGTTAGAGGAATTCTTTCGCCAGTTTCATTAACGCGAATGATCACGAATTGACCGGGCTTGATCTTGGCTGCAATCTTAGGAGCTTTGATATCGAATCTGACGATAGTACTTTTCGCCATTTCCTGCTTCAGGATAATTTCAAACATATTACCATTCCTCGCTATCTTCAAAAATAATATATTTTAAGTCTTCGTCACTTAAACCATGCCAAGTACATCCTTTTTTTGAGCATATATAAAAATCGATCATTTTGGACATCGCCGCAACTGCAATCTTGGCAACTTCTGAATTACATTTTGGACATTTTCTATCTTTTTCCAATAAACTACTGTCACAATGCCAGCATTTTATCTGTTTTACAGCTTTTTTCTCTGGTAACCTGATCGTTGATTTATGGGAAAAAATATTCAAATACGGACTTAATAAGAGATATCCCGATTCTTTGTTGTCTTTTTCTATTTTGAATTTCAGCATGTTATTCTCAATCAGACTTTTTTGGCAATGCGGACAAAATGATTGCAGATAAGTTCCCGATATAATCGTTTCACGATCATCCTTTTTGATCTTTTCTTTCTGTTTCTC
Organism: Candidatus Cloacimonadota bacterium; assembly: GCA_021108055.1. Lineage (GTDB taxonomy): Bacteria > Cloacimonadota > Cloacimonadia > Cloacimonadales > TCS61 > JACNIV01. Next base: position 318 of record JAIORR010000360.1, on the reverse strand, counting down.
TTTAGGGTTTTTAATGATTTTAATATTTCTCGTACTGTTCCCATGATAAGAAAAATCTCCATATATATGACCTAAAGCTGTTTTCAGATCCTGAAATTCGACTGAATGATTTTTACATCCGGCTTTTGAACAAAGGCTGACTTTTCCACCATCGAGCAGATTCAATTGTACCAAAGGAGAAGTGCAGGCTTCACATTTCTTATCACTAACGATTTGTGTTTTGCAATGTGGACATTCGAAAATTACAATTTCATTTTCAGGGATATGCAACTACCATAGATCGAACTTAACCAGATTGTTCCATTTTTATCATTGACG
>JAIORR010000111.1 GCA_021108055.1 Candidatus Cloacimonadota bacterium | reverse complement strand
TCCAGGTAGTTGGCGGTAATGTTCAGCTCAGTTGGGATGTGGTGAGCGGTGCAACGACATATCATATTTTCTATTCCACACAGCCATACACAGGATTCATCGAGTTAAATACATCGATAACGAATTCTTATGATCATATTGGTGGGGCAGTCGGTTCGATGATGTATTATTACATTACTGCTGAATAGAATAGAAAATATCGGGAGGAAGTTAGATGAAAAAGTTTTTTATAATAATAGGTATTTTTATATCTTTAGCTTGTTTTTCAGAAGAAATTATCATTAATGAAAATGACTTCAATGTAAATGTGATTTCATCTGATGATCATCAAACTGTTATAAAGTATGATTTCGGCAGGTTTGAAAGAATTCCTGTTAAGATTAACGGAGAGATTTTCTACCAACTGAAATTGGAAAAAGAAAGTGAAACTTATGAAAAAGGTTCTCCTGAACTTCCAAAAATCACCAGAAGTATCATCATTCCGGATAATGCCAAAATGGAACTAAATGTTATTGAAAGCGATTATATGGAATATAAAATGAAGATCATTCCTTCCAAAGGAATTCTTTCCAGGGAAATTAATCCTGAAGACATTCCCTATGAATTTTCTGATATTTATGAGCAAAATGAGATTTATCCGTTAAATAATGCGAAACTCGGTTCTCCATATATTATGAGAGATTTTCGGGGAATAACTGTAAATGCTTATCCATTCGTTTACAATCCTGTAACTCAGATTTTAAGGGTTTATAATCATTTGGTTTTGGAAGTGAAAAATATCGGTATCGATACGGAAAATGTAAAAAATCGCACATCAGATAATCTTAACAAATATTTTTCTGAAATTTATCAAAATCATTTTATCAATTTTTCAAGAGATAGATACACTTCCGTCGATGAACAAGGCAGAATGCTCGTGATTTGCAATAATTCTTTTATGACAAATATCCAATCTTATGTAGATTGGAAAATACAAAAAGGAATCGATACGGAATTACATAGTTTATCGAGTATAGGTTCGACAGCAACTGATATTCTGAATTTCATTCAGTCCGAATATGATGAAAATAATGGTTTAACTTTTGTTCAACTCGTCGGTGATGATGATGAAATTCCATATTTTACTCATTCCTGTTCTCAAGGTACAGATGCAGCCGACCCAAAATATGCTCTTCTCGAAGGAAGTGATAATTATCCCGAAATATTTATTGGCAGATTTTCCGCAGAAACTACTTCTCAAGTTGATACTCAAGTTGAAAGATCAATTGAATATGAAAGAGATATCAGCAGTGGAAGTTGGTTACATAAAGGTTTCGGAATCGGTTCAAGCGAAGGTGCCGGTATCGGAGATGACGGAGAAGCGGACTATGTTCACATCGGCAATATCAGAACAGATCTTTTAGGTTATACTTATACGGAAGTTGATGAAATTTATGATCCGGGAGCTTCTGCATCCACTGTGACAACTGCTTTGAATAACGGTCGTAGTTTTGGAAACTATTGCGGTCATGGTTCCAATACTTCCTGGTCAACGACAGGATTCAGTACTACTCATATCAATGCTTTAACTAATGACAATATGCTACCTTTTATTTGTGATGTTGCTTGTTTAAACGGAAATTTTACTGGTTTGACCTGCTTCGCAGAAGCCTGGTTAAGAGCAACGAATGGTTCCAATCCAACCGGAGCAATTTCAATTTATGCTTCCACAATTAATCAATCATGGGCGCCACCTATGTCTGCTCAAGATGAAGTCGCAGATTTATTGTGTGGCATGGGACCTTATGCAGGAACAGGAAATCAAAAGAATTCGATTGGCGGTTTAATGTACAATGGCTCTTGTCTGATGATGGATGAATATGGTTCCAGTGGAGAAGATATGTTTCTAACCTGGACTATTTTTGGTGATGTCTCTCTTCAGGTCAGAACTAATACTCCATCAACTATGGCTATCTCTCATAATGCGAATATCCTTGTCGGACAAACTACTTTTGATGTTTCCACCGGAACACAAGGTGCTCTTGCCTGTTTGTATGATGGAGCAAATATCGTTGGTTCGGGTTATACTGATGCAACCGGAAATGTTACACTTACTCTCGATCCTGCGCCAACATCTCCCGGAAATCTAACTTTGACAGTTACCGCTTATAACAAAACAACAAGCGTGGAAACAATTCCTGTTATTGCCAATGACGGACCTTATGTTGTTATCGACAGTTACACTGTAAGTTCAGGAGGAGATGATGTTATCGAAGCCGGTGAAACTGCTTACTTAACAGTTACCCTACTGAATAATGGAACTGAAACTGCAACCAATACCAGTATGACTTTATCGGAAACTAATGCATATATTACTTTAACGGATAATTATGAATCCTATGGTTCAATAGTTGCAAGCGGTAGTGTTACACAAACAAGTGCATATTCTTTTACGGTTGCTTCAAATATTCCGGACAATCATGCGATCCATCTTGATGCTGTGATCAGTTGCGATGAAGATTCCTGGAATTCGGGAATTAATTTAACAGCATCTAATCCACCTGATATTACTGTTAACCCGATCCAGTTTGATGAGACCCTGCAACCTGATGAAACATCTTCCGATAATTTGAATATTGGAAATACCGGTGGTGCAGCTCTCGATTATACAGCACAAATAATTGAAACTACAAGAAGTCCATTATTAAGAGACATGATAAATAATTCAAAAAATATTATTCCCGGAGATGAAACATTAAAAATTCCTTCAGGAATTATCTATCCTTATACTTCCAGAGCTTATTGTTCTGCAACAGGTGGTTGTGATGAATACATCAGCCGCATTCAGGTTGGCGATATTGATAATTCTTCAACCTGTTCCGGTTATGCCGATTATACTTCGATCTCGACTGATATGACAATTGGAACAGGATATAGTTTTATTCTGACAATTGGTAATCCATACACGAGTGATCAAGGTGGACTTTGGATCGATTGGAATCAAGATGAAGATTTTGAAGATGCAGGTGAAGAAATTACAACAAGCTGGTCTGGAACCGGACCTTATTCTATTATGATCACACCTCCTGAAGATGCACTTACAGGTCAAACAAGAATGAGAGCAAGACTTACCTGGAATACAACTCCAACAGCTTGTGGAACTGATACTTACGGAGAAGTCGAAGATTATTCCATTAATGTCGTGTCCAGTGGACCTGAATGGGTAACTATGGATGGAAGTTCGAATGTCAGCAGTTCGATTGCAGTTGGAGCAGGTGATGATGTTATCGTCGTTGGATTTGATTCTACCGACCTGACAGACGGTGTTTACACCGCAGATATAACAATTACCAGTAATGATCCCGACGAATCTCCAATTACAGTTCCGGTTACCTTAACAGTCGATTCCGGTGGAATTCCGGAGCCAGAAATCGATGTCAGCGTCACAGAACTTAACCAGGAATTAGAATCGGATGAGACAGATTCACAAAACTTTAATATCACTAATGTCGGAGATACGGGAACAATCCTAACTTATAATATTACCTGGGAATATACAACTGCGAGAAGTTTGGAAATTCCGGAGCAACCCGATGATATGCCTGATTACGAATGGGAAAGACTTTATCGAAATACAGGTTTTAGAGATGAAACATGGTTGGATGTTACTCCTATTTCAGGAGATTGTACATACAACGAATCTGATCTTATTAACGCAGATTTCAACTCCGCAGGAATGACGGAAGGAACTTACACTGCTACGATCACGATTTGTAATAATGCCGGAGCAGATGAATATGTATATGTTACTCTCGATGTGGAAACAACTGGAGGAACAACACCTGTTAATCCTCGGGCAATCGCGGAATTTGAACAGATGGAAGGTGTTCTGGTACGTTATCCGTTTGGAGTTCCGGTTTCATTGATCGCTGAAATGTCGGAAGATGTGATGATTACAACCATCGTTGCTAATGCCGGAGAAGAAGCTACTGTAACCAGTACTTATAGTTCCAATGGCGTAAACATGGCAAACTGCAATTTCGAATATTCTCCGACAGATACATACTGGATCAGAGATTATGGTCCCTGGTGGGTTGAAGACGGCTCTGACGATGTTGCGATTATAGATTACACTTACAACCGTCCTCGTCCTAACGATAATGATATTCCCGGTGAAATGGCAACTTTCCTGAGCGAAAATCTTTATTTAATGGGTTTGGAACATACCGGTGGAAATTATATGACAGATGGTATGGGAATCGCAGTTTCAACAGATTTAGTCTGGGATGAAAATAATTCACTTTCTCATGCTGAAATAGGACAGAGAATGGAAGATTATCTCGGTATTCAAACCTATCATGTTGTTGCCGATCCAAATGATGATTATATCAGGCATGTCGATTGCTGGGGAAAATTCCTCGATGTAGATAAATTATTGATCAGGGAAGTTCCTCCAAGTCATTCCCAATATGATGAGATCGAAGCAACCGTCGATTATTTTGAAGCACAGACTTCTTCTTATGGAACTCCGTATGAAATTTATCGTGTTTATACTCCCGGTGATGAGCCTTATACAAATTCATTTATCCTGAATGATAAAGTATTTGTGCCGACTATAAATTCAAGTTGGGATGATGATGCTATCGCTCTTTATGAATCTGCTATGCCGGGTTATGAAGTTTTTGGTTTCGATGGAGGTTGGGCGAGTACCGATGCAATTCATTGCCGTTTAAGAGAAACTGCAGATAGGGAAATGTTATTTATTAATCATATCCCAATTTCAGGAACTATCCCCAGCAGGGCAAATTACGAAATCAATGCTAAAATTGTTCCTTACAGCGGACAATCCGTTTATAATGATTCTCTGCTCGTTTATTACAAGGTTGATAGTGGAGTTTATACATCTGTTCCGATGATTTCGACAGGTGGAAATAATTACCAGGGAATTATTCCTGAACAAGCCGGTGGAAGCGAAATCTCTTATTTCATTCATGCTGCCGATCAATCCGGTAAAAGTGCAAATCAACCGTTTATTGGTGCTTTCGATCCTCATATTTTTGATGTATCAACTCAACCCGAAGCTCCGATAAATGTTCAAATCCAGATTGTTAGTGATGATGTTCATCTCAGTTGGGATGCAGTAACCGGTGCAACCTCGTATAAGGTTTATTCTTCAGATGATCCATACACTGGATTTTTAGAAGATACATCCGGTTCATTTGCTGGAGAAAGCTGGAGTACATCAATAATAAATATAAAGAAATTTTATTATCTAAAGGCGGTAAATTAGAAATTTAAGAAAGAAAATATTTGTAGCTTGATTGTGTTCTTTTCCTGATACTATAGTATCAAGTGACTATTTTTCAATCATTGATTTTCATCAATGATGATTAAGATTATATAAGTGTAATAAAAGTTGCTTTTGAAATAAAATTTGCAGGTGAGAAGAATAATTAGCTCCGAAATTACTTTTTATTAAGAATTCTAAGAATTACTTTATTATTGTTGGTATAATTATTGCGTAAATGATTGAAATTAAAAAAATAAGGAAGTTATTAATTATGTTGAAGAAAACATTATTTTTATTATTATTATTATTTTTATCTGTTCTTAATGCAGAATGGGTAGATATTGAAGGAAATTCCGGAAAAAATCTATTTGAACATACCTCCTCTGGAAAAGAGTATACAGAAGTCAATTTTTCGTTGAATGGTTATAATATTGAAACGATCAGAGAAAATGAGATAGATTATCAAAAAATTTCATATTGGAAAGAAGGGAACTCATTGCAGGTTGGAAAACCTGATCTTCCCAAATTCACCAGATTGATTTCAATCCCAAATGAAGGATCTGTCAGCTTTGAGATCATTTATACAGAAGATGAAATTGTTAAGGATATAAGCATTTACCCAACGCAGGAATTACAAAGTGAAAATAACATGAAGCCTTTCAAATTTATTATTGATGAAGATTATTATCAAAATGGATATGCTTTTCCGACTAATATTGTAGAGATCGGAGAACCTGTAATACTTAGAGATCAACGTGTTGTTAGTATTTCGATCAATCCATTCCAATATGATCCGCAAACAAAAACTTTAAGAATTGTAAGAGATGTTGATATTGTTGTAAACGCATCGGGCAAGGGTGGGATAAATCCTAAAATACTCGATAAAAAGAGATCACGCTTCTTCGAACCTTTGTACCGATCTACAATTTTGAACTATGATTCTGTTAGAGAGCGTAATGGTGAATACCAGAATCCGAGTTACCTGTTTATCTATCCGGATGATGCAACCCTGCTTTCCAATCTTGAGTATTTATCTGACTGGAAGCACCAGAAAGGATTCGATGTTACATTAGCCAGTACCGCAGAAACGGGAACTACTAATACATCAATAAAAAACTATATCCAGAATGCGTATGACAATTGGGAAAATCCACCCGAATTCGTATGTCTGGTTGGTGATGTGGGTGGTTCTTATGATATTCCAACTTTTTATATAACTTATTACAGCGCTGAAGGAGATCATCCTTATGCACAATTAGAAGGAAATGATGTTTTGGAAGATATATTTATCGGACGTATATCGATATCTTCCATTGCAGACTTGCAAACATATATTGTTAAGGTATTAAATTATGAGAAAGAACCTTATATGGATGAGACTGGCTGGTATAATACTTCTCTCATGGTGGGAGATCCTTCCATATCCGGTCCATCTACAGTTTTCATTAATCAATCCATAGTTGAAATGATGCAGCAGCATGCTCCCAATATAGTTGCAACAGAAGTTTATTCCGGAAGTTTTTCCAGTTTGATGACCAGCAATTTAAATTCAGGTGTAAGTTATTTCAACTATCGTGGCTGGTTGAATATGAGCGGTTTTGGAAATACAGATATTAACAATCTCACAAATTATAAAAAGTTACCTTTTGCTGTTTTCCTGACCTGCTCAACCGGTGGTTTCGCTTCCGGTGAAAGTCGTAGTGAAGCATTTATCAGGGCTGGTTCAGCAAGTAATCCAACCGGGGCTATTGCTGCGATTGGAACTGCAACAACAGGTACTCATACAAACTTTAATAATTGTATTGATGCCGGTATATATTATGGGGTTTTTGTAGATAATATCTACAATCCGGGTGGTGCTGTAAACAGAGGTAAGCTTGCCTTGTATGAGCATTATCCTCAAAATCCGGATGGTCATGTAGATAATTTTTCACATATGAATACTTTAATAGGTGATCCGGGAGTTGAACTATGGACTGGAATTCCAAGAAATCTTTTTGCAGATTATGAAACACAGATTTCTCCAGGAACCAATTATCTGGAAGTTACCGTAATTAACATTGTTGAAGCTCCTTTGGAAGGTGCTTGGGTTACAGCTTATATGGATGATGACGAAATATTTGCGACTGGATTTACAGATGAAACCGGCTTTATTGCACTTCCGATTGATGCGGATGCAGAGGGCACAGCAAACCTTACGGTAACTAAACACAATTACATTCCACATCTTGGAGGATTTGATGTCGGAGAGATCGATAGATTTGTAAATGTCTTCAATGTAATGATCGATGATGATATCTCAGGCACATCAACCGGTAATGATGATGGGGTGATAAATCCGGGTGAAGCTATAGAATTGAAAGTAAGTTTGAAGAATTTCGGTTCTCAAACTGCAAACTCTGTTACAGCAACAATAACAACAGATAATAATTTCGTTACAATCACAGATGATGTTGAAGATTTTGGTTCGATCTTATCCGGTAACTCTGCCTATTGTATAGATGATTTTGATATTTCAATCGATGAAGATGTGTTAGGCGGAACAGAGATCAAAATAGATATTGTTATAGAAGATAATATTAGAAATTCATGGAACGATATAATTTTTCTGGTAGTGGAAGGTGCTAATCTTGATGTGGTAGATTACACTATTGACGATGCTAACGGATATCTTGATCCGGGTGAGACCGTAGAAATGAATGTAACAATTCAAAATAATGGTCTTGTTACTGCCAATGCTGTCTCTGGTATTCTGAGTTCAACCGATAGCCGAGTTACGGTTTCAGATGTTAACGGATATTTTGGAACTATTACAGGTGAAGGCGGACAGGCTTCCAATACAGCAGATACATTTGAAGTAGCGGCAAGTACTCAACTTGTAGTAGGAACCCAGATAATGATGGAGCTTCATCTTTATAATGCAGATGGATACGATTCCACAGTGCAGTTCATATTGGGTATTGGAGAAGTATCAATCACAGATCCGGTAGGACCGGATGCGTACGGTTATTTCTGCTATGATGATGGTGACACAGGTTATCTTAGCGTTCCAACTTATGAGTGGATCGAAATAAACAGCATTGGTACAAACCTTAACTTAAGTGATCCTGGTGATGATGGTGATAGTGAAACGATCAATAGTCTTCCAATTACTTTTAGAATGTATGGAGAAGAGTATGATTCGGCAACTGTATGTTCAAATGGCTGGATAGCTCCGGGTGGAAGCACTCAGGCTTCTTTCATGAACAGTCCTATCCCAGGACCTCAAGGTCCTTCACCAATGATCGCTCCTTTCTGGGATGATCTGAAAACAGGTAGTGGTGGTGTTTACTGGTACCACGATTCATCTTTGCATACTGTAATTATAGAATGGGATAATATGCAGAATGATTATAATAATGATGAAGAGACTTTTCAGGTAATTCTGTACGATGCAAATTATTATCCCACAACTACCGGTGACAGTGAGATCAAATTACAATATAAAATTATAAATAATACTAACTCCGGTTCTTATCCTTCTCAACATGGTCAATACAGTTCTGTAGGTATAGAAGATCCTACGGGAACTATTGGATTGGAATATACTTTTAATAATTCATATCCGGATGCAGCTAAACACTTACAGAATGAAATGGCATTACTGATAACATCTTCTCCAATCCCATTAGAAGAACCATTCTTAGTTTTGGGTGATATAAGAATAATAGATGAAAACGATAACGGACAAGTTGATCATGGTGAAGATGTTGATCTGGATATTACCTTAAATAATTTAGGAGAAGAGACAGCTACCGGTGTTTCTGCAGTTCTCTCTACTTCGGATATCTATATTACAATCACTGCAAATAGTTCGAATTATAATGATATCTCCGGTGGAGGTTCTGGTGAAAATCTTACTGACTATGAATTTACCGTAGTTGATACTTGTCCTGATGGTCACATTATATCCTTTCAACTTGATGTGATAAGTAATGAAGATAACTGGGATATAGTTTTCGAACTGGAGGTTAATGCACCCAAAATTGAATATGATAATGTTTTCATCGATGATGGAGATAATCATATGTTAGATCCCGGGGAAACAACAGATATCTTAGTAACTTTTACCAACAATGGAGGAACAGATGCGTACTTAACATCGGCTTTTATTTCTACTGATGATATTTATCTGACTATTAATTCAGCAACATTTGATTTTGGAACATTTCAATCAGGTCAATCGGAAATAGCTGTCTTTAATGTTACTGCAGATGCAAGTGCACCTATTGGACATAGTGCTGTAATAGATTGGGATGTAGCAGCAGATTACAGCTATTCAGCAGAGGATTCGTTTAGTATTTCTATCGGGATTATTACTGAGGATTTTGAAACAGGTAATTTTTCAGCTAATCCCTGGGGATTTGCAGGTGATGCAGATTGGACTGTTGTCACAGAAGCTCCTTATGAAGGAACATATTGTGCCAAATCCGGGATAATAACCCACAATCAGACTTCCGAGCTTATCCTAAATGCCGAGGTTACTGCTGATGGAACAATTTCTTTCTATAGGAAAGTTTCTTCTGAAAGTGTTACGCATTATTATGATGGATTAAAATTTTTTATTGATGGAGTAGAACAGGATAGATGGAATGGAGAAGTTGCCTGGAGCCAGGTAAGCTATCCTGTTTCTGCGGGAAATCGGACTTTTAAATGGGAATATGAAAAAGATGGTTCTATAAGTCACGGATCGGATTGTGCCTGGGTAGATTACATTATTTTCCCTGCATCATATTTCCCTGAACCTGCTGATATTATAGTTAGTCCATTATTATTTGAAAAAACATTACAACCGGGTAATTCTTCATCAGATGTTCTTACAATCGGCAATACGGGTGGTACTACTCTTGATTATACTGCTCGAATCGTTTATTTGGAACGCAATATATCCTTAGAGAATCATAAGATATCCGAATCTAATAATAGTAGAACAGATTATTCTTCTGAACGAGAAATTAAACCATATATTATTGCACCCCTTATTAAAGAAGTTCCAAATGCAGATTTTCGTGATTGTACTTTTACAATAGACCTATATGATGATTATGGTGATGGTTGGAATGATGGCTCTCTGGATGTTATGGTTAATAGTTTAGTGGTATTAGATGATATTACACTTACAACAGGTTCAGGTCCTGTTTCGTTTGATATTTCAATATCAACCGGAGATTCGATATCTACTACATTTACCGCTGGTAATTGGGCTTATGAGAACAGTTATTTTATTTATGATAATGATGGTGTTCAAGTAGCATCCGATGGAACTGGTGGAATAGAGCCAACGGGTCTTAGTCCTTTTGCTGTAACATGTATGAATGATCCGACATTAGAATGGTTAACTCTTAATGGACAAAACCAGATCAGTGGTTCAATAGATCCTGGTTCTCCGGATGATGTTCTAAGTATTCTTTTTGATACATTACCTGATAGCCTTACAGAAGGAATATATGAAGCAAATATTCAAATTACCAGCAATGATCCCGATGAATCTTCAATAATAGTACCTGTGACTTTAACAGTTTCTCTGCAATTAGCCTCCCCGGTTAACGTACAAATTCAGCTTAACGGTTCAAGTATCCAACTTTCATGGGATGCTGTAACCGGTGCAGTTTCATATAAAGTTTATTCTTCTAATGATCCATACACTGGTTTTGTAGAAGATACCTCCGGTTCATTTGCTGGAGAAAGCTGGAGTACATCAGTAATAATTGAAAAGAAATTCTACCGTGTGACTGCTGAGAATTAAATAATTGATTGTAAGTTTTGATTTAATCCCACCAGATTTGGTTGGATTTTTAATTTTTATGTTATCATATATAATTTAATAATTGTTTGCTATTTATTAGATTTATGCGGAAAAAGAAAAAATTGGAATGAATATGGCTTCGAGGAAATCTGAAGTATAGATCAGGAATCAATACTTTAAATTTGTTGGTTAGAAAGAATTAAAATAATGATAGGAAATAGATTAAATGTTTATTAGAAAAAAAAATATGAAAATAGTTAGAATTTGTTTTATTTCAATATTTCTCTGTTTTCTGAATAGCGCTTTTGCACAGACTATTATAGCAGATGGTCTATATGGACAGGAACTTTTCGATCATGTCGTTAATAATTATAAAACATCTACAACACTTGGTTATACAGCTTGTAGAGATACTATGTATGCAGTAATCGATCTGAAGGAAGGAAATCAACTGTCTTGTATTTATTCGGATTATACTATAACGCTCGATCTATCTTTAGACCCATCAACAGATGCCTATCACAAAGGAATAAACTGTGAACATACATTTCCGCAGAGCATGGGTGCCGGTAGTGAACCACAGAAAAGCGATATGCATCACCTGTTCCCCTGTAAAAGTACCGTAAATTCTTCCAGAGGAAATGATCCTTTCGGTGAAATCCCTGACGAAAATGCAGATAGATGGTATTGGAAGGATATCCTATTATTAACTGTCCCTGCTGAATCTATCGATGAATATGCAGAAAAGGAAAATGACGATCCGGATAAATTTGAACCACGAGAAGAAAATAAAGGTAACGCAGCCAGAGCAATGTTCTATTTTGGTGCTATCTATCATGATGTTGCAGACAGCAGTTTCTTTGAGCAACAAAAGAATGTTCTCTTGCAGTGGCATTATAATGATCCGGTTGATCCGGTTGAATTTGAAAGAACCTGGGAAATCGCAGCATATCAGGATAACTTACCAAATCCATTTGTAATCGATTCTACATTAGCAAGAAGGATTTGGTATTATCTACCCTCCCCGGAAATTACAAATATTTATGTTCAGAACAACTCCATATTTATTGAATGGAGTTTAGTAGAAAGTGCGAATTCATATAAGGTTTATTCTTCAGATGATCCGTACATCGGTTTTGCAGAAGATACTTCCGGTTCATTTGCCGGAGAAAGCTGGAGTACATCAGTGATAAATGAAAAGAAGTTTTATTACATTACAGCAGTAAAATGATCAAGAAACAACCTATACAACCCTGAAGGGTTGAATAGAATAGAGCGAAATATAAAAAATATTTCAGGTTTACTAACTCACCCTGCTGTCCCTCTCTTTAGTGCTTCGCTCAAATAGAGGGAAC
>JAIORR010000030.1 GCA_021108055.1 Candidatus Cloacimonadota bacterium | reverse complement strand
TACTCCCTAACCAATAAACTAAACTTATCAGAGTCGCATACTGTCCAAAATTCCAATTCTGTAAAAAATCCAATGAGATAGCATTACTTGCCAATATGTGTAATCCGAAATAAAGAACAAAGCCGGAAAATATGAAGAACGATTCTATATTCTCTATGAAATTCTTTTGCGAAAGCAGATTATACATAATAATAATAGTACAGAGCATCAGAAGTAATATATTATAAAAATCTGTTGTGTTTATTGGATTGTAACTTTTTGTGGTTACACATAAGATCGCAGAAAGAATTATCGGAATTGCCAAAACTGATATTGTTATAGTAAGTATTTCCGAATGCTTTTTCTTGGCATTGAAAGAGATGAATAAAATTTTTATGATAAATATGAATTCATATATACTTACAATGACCCAGAAAAATAAGTAAACGATTACAGCTTGCCTAAAAAAAACTTTTGAGAAAATCATTGAAATATTCCAGAAAATGAATATCCCTAAAAAACCCATAAAATATTTAATGGTTATTGTGTTGATACCTTTATAAGAACTCTTTTTTAGGATAAATAACCAGCATACAAGAGTACATATCCTTAAAAAAGCTGTTCCGTAAATATGAAATAAATCAATCATACTTTATATTAATGAGTTTTTTTAACCCTACTACTTTTTAGAGATAAAATTAAAGATTTTCTTTAGTTTTATTATGAGCACTGCAGAGAAAAATTTCATCGGTTTCTTCTGGATCAGGAATATTCATTGTTAATGTAGTATCCCAAAGAGCACTGATAGGATCTGGTTTAATGTCACCCTGAGCACTGCAGAGAAAAATTTCATCGGTTTCTTCTGGATCAGGAATATTCATTGTTAATGTAGTATCCCAAAGAGCACTGATAGGATCTGGTTTAATGTCACCCTGAGCACTGCAGAGAAAAATTTCATCGGTTTCTTCTGGATCAGGAATATTCATTGTTAATGTAGTATCCCAAAGAGCACTGATAGGATCTGGTTTAATGTCACCCTGAGCACTGCAGAATACATCTTGTTTCTCAGTTGGGGTAATTGGTGCAAGCATTGTGTCATCAAAAGGTTCCGGTTTGAAATCGCCTTGAGCGTTACACTCAATGCCATTTGCATAGGTTTGAAATGAATTGTCACTTGTGTTTCTGATCATCGTCCAAATGCTGAGTGTTGAAACAACAACAGCAACAATTAAAAATACAACAAAATTCCTTTTCATCTTTTCCTCCTTCTTTTTTTGATTTCAGGAATCATTTATTGCACAAAAGGTATTATTGATCGATCTTGGCAAGTGATTTTTTCATAGTCTTTGTTATTTAGGTAATATTTATACTTATTTAATTAATTATAATTACTATATATAAATAATGCTTACAATAAAAAACTTGACTCAGAAAGGCTCGATTTTTTTTTTACAGCACTCAGTGGAAGAATGTGAAAAATAAAGAAGCTACCCGCTTCTACCTTACGGTTTCTTGAATAGAATACTTGTTAAGGTTCAAAAAGAGTAGAGAGAAGAAATAGCTTTATCAAGCGGGTGGTTTATCCATCCGTTTTTTATTTTATTAAGAAGGAGGTTTTTTGGGCTGGAGAAGTAGAAGTAAAGCAAAAATGAAACCCGTGGTTCCAAAAGAGAGGATCAATAAACAGATAAGAGCTTCTAACATGAGATTGATCGATGAAAATGGAAAACAAGTTGGTATCGTTACTTTGTCAGATGCTTTGAATAGAGCAGATAGAGCTGGAATGGATCTTGTAGAAATATCACCTAACGCAAATCCACCTGTCTGTAAAATTATGGATTTCGGACAATATCATTATCAAAAAGAAAGAAAAATGCGTGAATCCAGAAAAAAGCAACACATAGTTCAAACCAAAGAGATCAAATTTGGACCGAACACAGAAGATCACGATTACAATTTCAAAAAAAATAATGCCTTGAAATTTCTTAAGCAGCATCATAAAGTTAAGTTCACTGTTCGCTTCAGGGGAAGACAGCTGGCTCACAAAGATATTGGGTTCAAACTGTTAGAGCAATTAATGGAAGACCTGAAAGAACTTGTGGATATAGATGCCCCGCCAAAAACCGAAGGAAGAACTATTTTTACGATTGTTTCTCCCAAAAAAGATATAGAAAAAATTATAGAAGATTCAGAAAAAACCGAAGAATAAATTATACTGGAGGAAAGATGCCAAAACTAAAAACTCGTAGAGCTGTAGCAAAAAGATTCAAAGTTACAAGCAGTGGTAAACTTAAAAGATCGCATGCTTTTGCAGGTCACATTCTTACCAAGAAAACTGCAAAACGAAAAAGAAACCTGAGAAAATCCGATATCGTTAGTAGTTCGGACGAAAAAAGAATGAAAAGGATGCTTGGAATCTAAATTATTTATATGAAAAGGAGTAAAATATGTCACGTTCAGTAAACAATGTAGCTGCAAAAAAAAGAAGAAAGAAATACCTTAAAGCTGCCAAAGGTTATGTGGGGGGTAGAAGTAAATTATACCGAACAGCTCGTCAGGCAGTTGAGAAGGGATGGCAATATGCATATCGTGATCGGAAAGTAAAGAAACGAGATTTCAGAAGATTATGGATAATACGCATCAACGCAGCAGCAAGAATGCATGATCTCTCTTACAGCAAATTGATAAGCGGACTGAAAAAAGCCGAAGTTGAGATCGATAGAAAAGTATTAGCTCATTTAGCGTTTCATGACATGGATGCTTTTGGGAAATTATGTGATCTGGCAAAAAAGCAGAATTAACAAAGGAATTACGGCGTGAAGGAAAAATTAGTACGAGTTCTTCAAACAGCGAATTCAGATATAAAAGAAGTCTATTCACTTCACGATCTGTTGCTTTTAAAATCTCGATATATCGGGAAAAAAAGCGAACTTAACGGATTTATGCAGAAATTAGGAACTTTGCCAAAAGATGAAAGACCTGCATTTGGAAAAGCCGTAAATAAAGTTAAAGAAGAAATTTCCAATCTTATCTCTTTGCGGGAAAAAGAAATAATAGAAAGTGAATATCAAAAGAAACTCGAATCCGAATCGATTGATATTACAATGCCTGGAAGAAAAAGGGAAATTGGAAGCTTGCATCCGATCTCTAAAGTTATGCAGGAAATCGAAGATATTTTTATATCTATGGGTTTTGAAATTGCCGAAGGACCGGACATCGAAGATGAATTTCATAATTTTGATGCTTTAAATACTCCTGCCGATCATCCTGCCCGTGATCTTTCAGACACTTTTTATATAGATGACGATGTTCTTCTGCGTACTCAAACTTCCACAGTACAGGTTCGCGTGATGGAAAATCATAAACCTCCGATAAAAATAATTTCTCCCGGAAGTTGTTACCGAAATGAAAATGATGCTTCTCATTCACCGATGTTTCATCAGGTGGAAGCTCTGGTCGTAGATGAAAACATCACCTTTGCAGATCTGCAGGATATGCTGAATATTTTCGTAAAGAAAATGTTCGGAGATAAAATAGAATCTCGAATAAGACCTCATTTCTTTCCATTCACAGAACCGAGTGCAGAGATCGATATCATTTGCGTCAAATGTTATGGTGCCGGATGTAATCTCTGTAAAGGCAGCGGTTGGTTAGAGATGGGCGGTGCCGGAATGGTAGATCCTAATGTATTTGATATTCTGGGAATCGATTCCGAAAAATATACCGGTTATGCATTTGGACTTGGAATCGATCGGATAGCGATGCTGAAATACAGGATCACGGATATAAGATTACTTTATGAAAATGATATTCGATTTTTAAAACAGTTTAAATAATAATTATGAAATTAAGTTATAATTGGCTCAAAGATTATATAAATATTAAAATCTCTCCGAAGCAACTCGAAGATAAACTTACTTTTAGTGGGATCGAAGTGGAAGCTATCGTAAATCTCGGGGAAAATCTGAAAGATATAAAAGTTGGAAAAATTATTGAAAAAAAACAGCATCCAAATGCTGATAAACTTTCAATTTGTATCGTCGATGACGGGAAAGAAAAATTGCAGGTGATCTGCGGAGCTCCGAATTGTGCTGTAGATAAAAAGATCGCTTTTGCTCCGATCGGTACGAAATTTGGTGAATTTGTAATAAAAAAAGTAAAACTGCGTGGTGAAGAATCTTTTGGAATGATCTGTTCGGAAAAAGAACTTGGTATTTCTAATGATCATGATGGGATTCTAATTCTTCCTGAAGATGCCCCGACCGGGAAAGACCTGTCTTCCTACATGGAACAGAATGATACGATCTATGAAGTGGAAATCACGCCGAATCGACCTGATCTTCTTGGAATGATCGGTGTAGCACGTGATGTTTCCGCACTTCTATCGATACCTTTGAAAATCCCCGATATTAAAATAAATGAGAGTTCAGAAGAAATCTCGGGAAAACTGGAATTGCAAAACGAAGCACCGGATCTCTGCCCGCGTTATACGGCAAGAATGATAAAAGGCGTAACCATCAAGGAATCACCGGAATGGTTGAAAAAACGGCTTACATCGATTGGATTGCGACCGATCAACAATGTGGTCGATGTAACTAATTTTGTGATGATGGAATTCGGTCATCCGCTCCACGCATTTGATTATGCAAAGATAGCAGGAAAAAAAATTATCGTGCGAAAAGCAATAAATGGAGAAAAATTTCCTGCTCTGGATGAAGAGACTTATGAACTTAAAAACACAGAACTTGTAATTGCCGATACAGAAAAGCCAATTGCAATTGCCGGTGTTATCGGTGGAGAAAATTCCCATATTACAGAATCTACAATCGATATTGTTATCGAAGCCGCAAACTTTTTATATTCATCGATAAGAAAAACCAGCAATCGATTGAAAATATCAACTGATTCTTCCTATAGATTTGAACGTGATATTGCAGATGAAACAGCAGATGTTGTAAGTAAAAGAGCTGCTCAGTTAATTTTGGAAATTGCCGGCGGAACTTTACTGAAAGGAAAATTGGATTCATTCCCGGATCCAAAGACTTCACTGATTGTTAAGATCAGAAAATCAAGAGTTAAGAGAATTCTTTCGATAGATGTTTCATCGGACATAATAAAAAAATACTTAGAAGCTTTGGAATTGAAATTCATAGAAGAGAAAAATGAAGTTCTCAGTTTTGAAATCCCTCCATTCCGAAAAGACCTTTCTCGGGAAATTGACCTGATCGAAGAAATTATCCGTCTGTACGGCTATGACCATGTGCCAATGTCTCAAAAACCACAGCAAATAATGAATAGAACTTTATTCTTTGCTCGCAGAAAATTAAAAGATATACTCGTTAATAACGGCTTCTGCGAAGTAAAGAACTGGAGTTTCGGCGATCCGGAAGACCTTGATAAATTAGGCATTCCGGCAAATGATGAACGTAGAAATTTCGCACTACTCAAAAATCCTTTGGGAAATCGTTTCTCAATTATGCGTTCGATGCTTATTCCCGATATCTTGAATAATGCATTATTTAATATAAATCATGGTTCAAAAAATATAAAAATATTTGAATTGATAAAAGTTTACACACGGAAAGATCAGAAACTTGCCACAGAAAGATTTCATCTTTCAGGATTGTTAACCGGAAACTGCAATCCTGTTCATTGGAGCGAAGAGCTTCATCAAATAGATTTTTTCGATGTGAAAGGAATTATCGAAGAATTGATATTATCGCTCGGGGGTTTTACTGCGAAATTCAAAAATTCAAATGAACCTTTTTATCAACCTTGCATTAATGCAGACGTCATTTTCAAAAACGAAGTGATTGGAAGTTTTGGGAAAATAGACCCAAAAATCGCAACCGGTTTTGGCATCAAACAACCCTTATATTTGTTTGATATCTACCTCTATAAAATATTTTCGCTCTCTGAAATACCGGTACCTCTTTTCAAGGAAATACCGAAATATCCACCTGTTCTGCGTGATCTGTCTTTTCTTATTTCCAAGAAAATTAAATTCTCCAGTATAATCGAAACAATAAAAAATGTTGATAACACAATATCAAAAGTCGATCTCTTTGATGAATATGTAGGAGAAAATATTGAAAAACATATTAGAAGTCTTACATTCAGCATAGTTTTCAGTTCGGCGATAAAAACCTTGACGGATGAATATATAAATAATATTTTCAAAAATGTAGTTGCGGAATTAAAAGACAAATACAACATTGAAATGAGGTAGAAAAAATGGAAGATAAGCCGATTTTAAATCTGGACGGAAAAATCCAGCAATTAATAAATAATTATACGGAATTGAAGAATAAATATGCAAATTTGGTTTTGGAAAAAGCCGAACTGGAAAAAACAAATAGCGAACTAAGTGGGTTTAAATCTGAGAATAGCGGGAAAATCGAAGAGATAGAAAATTCATTTAATAAACAGAAGGAAGAAATTGAATTCCTGAGAAATGAAAATAGAAATCTGCGTTCCGAGATAGAACTGTATGAAAATAAAATGAAAGAAGCTTCATCAAAAATCGATAATATTTTTAGTCAGGTAAATGATCTTTAAAATTTTATGAAAGCTATCGAAATCGAGATATTAGGAAAAAAATATTACTTTAAGGGTGATGATCCTGACGGATTGAAAAAAACTGCTCAATATCTCGAATCTCAATTGGAAGAATTAAATCAGAAATTTAACACTGTAGACCAGAAAAAATTATTCGTTCTTTATTCATTGATCATTACAGAAAAGTATTTTGCTGAAAAAGAAAATAATGAAAAATTGAGCAATGAAATAGAACAGATCAATAATTTATTAAATAATGTGAAATTGGAAAGTCAAATATAATACCTGCGGTATTTGTGATATTATATTTGTTTTTGAACTAATTATATATCGGAAGTCGAGCCATTTGTAGCGCATAAGCCGGACATGATTCGGATTTGTAAAACAAATAAGGTAGGCGTCCACTCTTGTAGTGGTTCGAAAAAACAATGATACACGGTACCGCGGGTTATATAAATTTATAAGAGAGGTTAATAATGACATATATTTACATTACAGTCGCTTTTGTGCTGGGTATGATTTTTATTCTGATCATCAATTATGTAAAAAAATCTGCCGGCGATAAAAGTATCTTGAAATCTAACGAACTAGCAAAAAAAATTCTAACTGATTCTGAACTGGTAGCAGAAAACCTGAAAAAGACTGCCGTACTGGAAGCAAAAGAGGAATGGTATAAGACCCAAAAAACATATGAAGATGAGATCAACAACAGGAAAAAAGAAATATATGTTCTTGAAAAAGAATATAATGAACGAGTTTCCAGCTTGGAAAAAAGACTTGAAAATCTGGATAGAAAAGAAAATAGCCTTCAGGAATATGAAAAAAAAAATAAAGTAAAAGAAGCTGAGCTTAAAGAAAAGAAGATCGAATTGGATAAATTGATCGAACAACAAAACAGCAAACTTTCGGAAATTGCAAGATTATCACGAGATGAAGCTATCCAGATATTAAAAAATAATCTAAAAAACAAAGCAAGGAACGAAGCTGCAAAAGAAATCAGGAAAATTGCTGATCAAACAAAAAATGAAGCCAATAGAATCGTTGCAGGAATTCTTTCTACTGCTATCCAGAGAGTCGCTGTAGATTACGTTTCGGAATCCACGGTTTCGGTTGTATCTCTTCCCGATGACGAAATGAAAGGAAGAATTATCGGCAGGGAAGGAAGAAATATCCGTGCTTTTGAAAAAGCTTCCGGCATTGATCTGATCATCGATGACACTCCCGAAGCTGTCGTCTTGTCCGGTTTTGATCCTGTAAGAAGAGAAATCGCCAGGCTTGCTCTGGAAAAACTCATCTCCGATGGCAGAATTCACCCGGGAAGAATCGAGCAGGTTATAGAAAAAACAACTAAAGAAATGGAACAACAACTTATTCAGGTTGGCGAAAAAGCTTGTATGGAAACTAATATTCACAATATATCTCCCAATATTGTTAAATTAATTGGACGCCTTAAATATCGAACAAGTTACGGACAAAATGTACTTCAGCACTCCATTGAAGCTGCATGGGTCTGTGGAATCCTGGCTTCCGAGCTTGGTTTAGACCAGGAACTTGCACGTCGAACTGGTTTCCTGCATGACATCGGGAAGGCAATTGATCACGAATATGACGGTTCACATGCAAAATTAGGTGCAAATGTTGCACGCAAGAACGGTGAAAGTAAGATCGTTGTAAATGCTATCGAAGCTCATCACGAAGAAGTTGAATATCAAAGTATTTATGCCATTCTCACACAGGTTTCTGATGCCGTTTCGGGAGCACGTCCCGGAGCAAGACGTGAAATGCTGGAAACATATATGAAGCGACTTGAAAAAATGGAAGAGATTGCAAATTCTATCGAAGGCGTGAATAAATCTTTTGCCATTCAGGCTGGCAGAGAACTTAGAATTATTGTAGACCCTGTTTCCATAGATGACACAAAAACCGCATACATTGCTTCTGATATTGCAGAAAAGATCGAGAAGGATATGCAATATCCCGGTCAGATAAAAGTAATGGTAATAAGAGAAACACGACAGTCTGCCATAGCAAAATAATGAATATACTTTTTATTGGAGATATTTTCGGAGGACCTGGAAGGCAGGTGATTAAAAATCATCTTCCTGATCTTAAAGAAGAATTTCAGATAGATGTCTGCATTGCAAACGGAGAAAACGTTGCTCATGGGAAAGGAATAACAAAAAAAACTGCTTCTGAATTATTCGATTGTGGAATTGATGTCTTCACGAGCGGTAATCACCTGTGGGACAGAAAAGAATCAATTGATTATCTGAAAATCGAAGAAAGAATCGTTAAACCGCTAAATTATCCTGATGGAGCAATTGGATTCAAATCCTACATAAAAAAAGTAAATAAAAAAAAAATTGCAGTAGTAACTCTTATAGGTCAGGCTTTTATGTGGTCTGCAAATTCTCCTTTTACAGCTTTAGATGAATTCCTGCCCGAATTGAAAAAAGAAACAGATATTATCCTTGTGGATATTCACGCAGAAGCAACTGCCGAAAAACGAGCTCTGGGTTATTATTTTGATGGAAGAGTGAGTGCTGTTGTTGGAACACATACCCACATTCAAACTGCCGACGAAGAAATCCTGCCTTCGGGAACTGCCTATATCACAGATGTTGGAATGACTGGTCCTCATAATTCAGTTATCGGTATGGATAAGAATGTAGTTCTGAAAAGACTGGTTACCTGTATGCCTCAAAAATTTATAGTTGCTTCCGAAGGTTTACAGATAAATGCGGTTTTTATTAAACTCAATGATGTAAACGGCAAAGCCTTAGAGATTCAAAGGATCAGAAGAAAAAATCTATGACACAAAAATTAACTGCCAAACCAATAATAAAACAAATTTATTCAAATTTGAAATCAGATATTGAAAAAATTCATCTTTCCCCAAAGCTTGTAATAATCATCATCGGAAATGATCCGGCTTCCCTTTATTATGTACAAAATTTGGAAAAGAGAGGAAATAAGATTGGAATTGCTGTTGAAACAAAGAAACTTCCGGCTTCGATCTCTATGAAGAAATTATTGAACGAAATAGAATGTCTTAATAAAGATGGGACTGTTCACGGAATAATGATTCAAAAGCCTTTACCCTCGCATGTTAATGAATCTGAGATCATTATGAAACTCGATCCGAAAAAAGATATGGATGCTTTCCATCCTCTGAATATGGGCAATCTGGTTCTCGATAAAGAAGGTTTCGTTCCCTGTACTCCTGCAGCAGTACTTGAAATACTATCATTTTATAATATTGCTACAGAAGGGAAAAATATTGTTATTATCGGAAGAAGTAATATTGTAGGAAAACCACTTGCAAATCTGCTGTTAAGAAAAAATAAAACAGGAAATGCAACTGTTACGATCTGTCATAGTAAAACTTCTGACCTGGGAAATGTTACCGGAAAAGCAGATATATTAATAGCAGCAATAGGAAAAGCATTGTTTGTTCATTCGGATATGATAAAGCATAATGCGATCATTATCGATGTGGGTGTTAATCAGGTGAAAGACGCAGAAAAGGGTTATAAATATGTAGGCGATGTCGACTACGAAAATTGCCTCGAAAAAGCCTCTGCGATCACCCCTGTTCCGGGAGGAGTTGGTTCTGTTACAACTGCCATGTTATTGAAAAATGTTCTTCTTGCCTGTAAAAATTTATCACAAAAATGATAATTTTATTGACGAAAATTGTGAACAAAGGAATAAAGTTCAAAAAAAATATATTATAGAATAATAGGAGGATTAAATGTTTAAAATTAAACATGCCCTGATTTTAATAACAATTTTAATTTTACTCAGCATTATCTTCAATGCATGTGGAAGAAAAGATTCATTATACTCAAATCTAAAACCTCTAATTAGAATAACTTCTTATGAGGGTGTTGAAGAAACTGCACAAATCGATTCTACAAGTCCTGTAAGTTTCCGGCAAAGAATATATTGGGAAGCATCTGACGAAGATGGAGTTGTAGAAGGCTATGCATTCAGAATAACAGATCTGTCCGGTAACCATATCCAAACTTATGGATATGAAGTCCTCGATGAAGATGGATGGATTTATCATTATCAGGAAGGTGCAGATGAATCAATCTCTCTGGAAACGACTGATGCAAAAACAATCTGGTCAAATCAGGTTTATGCTGATATTAATTTCCCTGCAAATGCAAATGGAGATAGTGCGGAAGTTTCTTGTATCTTCGAAGTTAAATGTATCGATGACAGAGATGAGGAGTGTGATAATATTGCTCGAAAATATTTTCATGTAAATTCCGAACGACCACTTTGCACAGTTACTTCCACACAGGGAGAGATAGATGGTAAAACAATTGGAGTAGGCGTTGTTCTTAGTTTTAACATCATCGATAAAGACCCCTTTGTTGGCAGTGTCCCTAATTACTTTAAATTCGAATTGTATAAAAGAGACCTTGATGGTGATACTCTTTCCGTGGAAGAAGGTGGTTATCCGGATACTTTATTAACAACTGAATTTGAAGAGGATGTAAATGAATTCCTTATTACCTGGGATTCTCATGATAATACACGCCCATATCTAAGAACAAATAATATAATTAATGGCATCGCTCAGGATTCCACATTCATTACTGCATGGGCTATCGATATTGCAGGAATTGTATCTGACCCGGTGACCGTTACTTTCCTTGTAAAAGAAGGATTCTATCCTAAAACCCTGGTTTATAGTGGTGAAACTCAACAAGGATCTCCTACAGTAAATGATATTTATATATTAGGTGCAAATCATTTTGCATATCAAAATGAAACAGATGAAGT
The DNA here is from genome assembly GCA_021108055.1 of Candidatus Cloacimonadota bacterium. GTDB lineage: Bacteria > Cloacimonadota > Cloacimonadia > Cloacimonadales > TCS61 > JACNIV01. The sequence goes on along the minus strand of JAIORR010000030.1, from coordinate 1,118 downwards.
TATTCCTAATGTAACCACTGCGGATGGTGTTCATTTTTCAACTCCATTTTGGATCGACAAAAACCTCTGTTTTACAACTTTACACAGTAACGATCTTAAAATCTATATGAAGTGGGGATATAATGGTGAATATGAAAGTAATGACCCGGATGGAACAAAAGAATTAATAGTAAAAGATGAACTTACAGGCTCTCCATATTCATCTGAAATCAAATACTTTGATCTGAGGTTAGATGGTGAACCTTATTACTATGCACCATTACCTGCTGAACAATATAATTATTTTGATGAAGAAACCGGAAAAGAATGGCTGAGAGTTCCCATAAACCATGAAATTTCACAAGAAACGATATTTACATATCTGCAACCCGGAACTCACAGGTTTGAAGTGAGAGCTGTAGATCTTCAGGAAGTTGCAGATGAAAGTCCGGCTGAGTTTATATTTAAAGTAATTGAACCTTTGCAGGCAGAAGAGAAGGAAGGAATTGTGATCATCAATGATACACCACATCATTCAAGCTTTAGTCCCAAAGAAATCATTGATTCATTATATTCGGATATAGGCTTTTTCTCCGATTATAGCGGAACACTTACTATCCTTAAAAGAGTTGATTTATTTAATAATATAGATCAACATATGCCTAATCTGCACTTTTCAAAATGTTATCTCTCTCCTACTGACCTTCAACAATATAAAACCGTTTTCTTTCATACGGATCAACAACCAGGTGTATCAAACTTTGCCAAAGAATATGATGTTTTGAATTTATATTTAAGGGGAGGTGGTAATTTAATCCTGAGCGGAGGAGCGAATCTGAAAATAAGGGTTTTTACAGATTGTAACGCATCCGGTTACCCTATTTTGGAAAATTGTTTTGGCATTCCTATGGATGAAGAAGATGCAATAAAAATAGTAGAAAGGGAAGGAGTAACTTCTACATTCCAAAAACTTACCTATTTCATTAAAGCTACAGGAGAAGGAGATCATTCTGATATGGATATCGCTCTTCCCAACCTGATGTGTGATTTAGTTACACAAAATTCTGGTTTAGGCCCAGTTTGTTTCTTCGATGAAGACCTCCTTTCTGATGAAACAACTGTTATTTATCGTTTCGGAT
>JAIORR010000274.1 GCA_021108055.1 Candidatus Cloacimonadota bacterium | reverse complement strand
CCAGAGCAACTGCTTTCTTATTGTTATAAGGAATTTTTAAAACAAAAAGCAGGTCTGCCCAACCCATCACACCAAGCCCGATCTTCCGGTTGGATTTAACCATTTCTTCTATCTCGGGAAGAGGAAAACAAGATTGGTTTATTACATCATCCAGGAATTCTACTGATTCTCTAACTGCTTTTTTTAAAACATCCCATTCGATCTTCCCTTTTTTCACCATAGCCGCAAGATTCAAAGAACCAAGGTTGCATGCTTCGTTTGGAAGAAGAGGCTGCTCGCCACAATTATGAGCAACTATCCCATTCGCCAGCAGGGAATGTGTAACTTCTTCTTTGATATCATAAACTTCGATTTTTTCTGCCTGTATTATTTCTTTTATTTTAGAAATATACTTTGTAGTCTTTCGCGAATTCTGATCGATCTTATGAAGTTTTTCACTTTTCTCTTTATGAATAAGTTCCCCTGCAAATTCACTAAACCTGCAGACATCATTTCCGTTAATTATCAATTCATAATATCTATGGCTGGTGTATGTTCTTTTTTCTCCATTGATAGTAGTATAAGAAAATTTCGCTTGATCTTTTTTTGTTCTATCATATATTTTAGAGAAAATCCCTTCATTCAAAAGCAGTAATTGAACATCTTGAAGCAATTCGAACGAAGCTGAAGTCAATCGAACATCTCTATGGTTAACATCGATATGATTAATAGTTCCATCTGCACTGAACAATCCATTAATAAATGAACCAACGCTTTCTTTTGTCGCAGAAAAGATAGAAGGAGGAACTCGTTTTTCAGGTGATTTTACCGCTTTAAGTCCTGTCGATTTTATAATATTAACAAAATCTTTTCGTTTGAATAACATCTGCCAGCAATTATTTTCTCTTTGATTTATTATTCCTTTTCCTGCACCAAACTTATCAGCAATATCCTGCATTTTTTCTAAAATATATTTTTCCTTTTCGGCAAAAACCATTCCTGCTACTTTTTCATCGGAAGTCAGCCATCCATCACCGATCATCCATCCCAAAAACAATGCGAGCTCTTTTCCGATATTATCGGTTTTTGCCCAGCAGCCTTTACCGGATTGAACAAGAACTTCATCTTCTTGAGAAAGATCTTTTGCTTCTTTCCAGCCATTTACCGTCAATATTTTATGCTCTGGTGTCACTTTCAGTGTCTGCCCGTTTTTTAGATCTATTCTGATCGTTCCCTTTACACCTGTTTTTATGACCTCAGCTTTTCTGAGGGTTACACCGTTCTTGTAGTATTCTCTATTATTGTGTATAATCTTTTCTTCAATAACTCTGTTATCGGTATATATTTCTACTTCTTTATTATTATAAATTTCCTTTATTTTTTTTAAGCCATTGCCTGTAGAGATCAGTGTGTCAGGATGAAAACATGGATTAGTCGATTCGATCTCACCGATATGCGGAGTAGGATTGTATTTGTTAATTCTATCCAGAAAAACTATTCCAGGTTCTCCGTTCTTATGAGCCATCTCTACAATAAGTGTGAAAACATCTCTGGCATTTAATTTTTTTACAACTTCTTTTGTATGCGGAGCTATCAAGCTATAATCTTCATCTTTATAGACAGCTTTCATGAAATCTTCGGTGATACCCACACTTATATTAAAGTTTGTAAGTTCTTTTGTATCTTCTTTGCATTTAATGAATTCAATGATCTGTGGATGATCAACGTTCAAAATAGCCATATTTGCCCCACGGCGGGTTCCACCCTGTTTCACGGCATCTGTGGCAGAATTAAAAACTTTTAAGAAAGATATCGGACCACTGGAAACACCATTCGTGCTGCGAACTCGGGCATCTGCTTGACGAAGCCGGCTGAAACTGAAACCGGTTCCGCCACCGCTTTTATGAATAAGTGCTGCGTTCTTCACAGATTCAAAAATGCTCTCCATACTATCTTCCAGCGGAAGTACAAAACAGGCAGAAAGCTGTTGCAGATCATTACCGGCATTCATTAAAGTGGGAGAATTGGGAAGAAAATAACCGGAATCCAGAAGTTTGAGATACTTCTCTTTTTTTCGGCTGTCACCACCGCTGATATTTTCTGCAACTCTGGTGATCATTTTTTCCCAGTTTTCTAATGTTTTTCCATTTTCATCTTTTTTGAAATACCTTTTGTTAAGAACGGTTAGAGCATTTTCTGATAACTTCATAAATAAATCTCCAAAAAAATCTTTTCTATATATTAAAATTCACAACAACTTATATCTTAAGAAGTTACGAGTCTTTTTACTATAATCGTAATCTTTTGATCACGCTTACTTATTTGTTAAATTTCAATATGTTAGCGCTGGTGTCAAGTTAGAAATTTCGCAGAAAATATGATTCTTTATGAAATGCTTTTATAATCAGGCTTTTTAAAAAATAAAAAAAATATCTATGAGTTTGCCTTAAAAATCATTAGCCACTGATGAACACTGATAAACACAGATAATGAGTTATCAATATGAATTTCTATGGTATATTTACCCAAAATAGAGAAAACAAACAAGCTTTGAAAATTATCTATTCTAAAAAATCATTTAATAATGAATCATAAAAATATGAGAAAAAATCTGAACCCGTTGAAACGGTTAAAGTAGGTGGTTAATGAAACAGGAAAAATCTAAAAAACTGTTTTATCGCTTTGTTTTTTAATCCAAGTTCTTTTTAGAATTTGAATAGAAAGTAAGATTTATTTTCCTTTCCAATAATTATACATTTTATCCAATGAACATAACCATCCGCCGTAGTATTTAGTATATTTTATAACCATCCAATATAAAGTTCCCCATCCGGGAAAATCTACTTTATCGAAAATATGAGTATGCCATGAAATAGAGATATGAGATTTATGTTTCCTGCTTTTCTTAAAGATCATCTCTACATGTTTTTTCGCTTTTCTAATATTTCCGCCATATTGATTTAGTAAAGATCTATCCATAATGATCACTGGAATTTCCAGAACATTGAACGGTCTGTTCTCTTCTATATTAAAAGGGAAAAAAGGAAATGATATTCCCGCACGGTATCCGATATGTTCATCGTAACCCATGCTTGAATCGAATTTAACTTCTCCTTTTTCCAGAACTTTGAAAAGATTTTGATAATTAAAATTCAGATATCGTATTCTGAATCCATTTGCAGAAAATCCTTTGAGCTTATCCCATTCCGGTGGAAAAAATTTATATTGATATCCCGCCTCTTTACTGCCCTGAAGGTTTACACTGCTATCTTTGAAAAGTTTAATTATCTGGTCTTGATACTTATCAAAATAATTCCTGCGATTATCCGGAAAATCGGTTTTGGCCAATAGAAAAATCGATGAAGCTGTTTTAAATGATCTTTCCTTTTTTATGATCTTTTTTATAAGCAAGGATGGATCATGGTATATCTTCTGATTTATTTTATGGGCTATTACCTTATATAATGCCTTAATAGTTTTTTTCCTGAAAAGACGTATCTTACGTTTTATCATTGCCCGAATATGCTCGTCCGTCCAGAAATTCCAATATTCTATATTATGAGAAATGGAGACGGCGAATTTTTTTCCCTGCGGCCAGATATTGCTTCTCATATATTCCGGGAATGCATTTTTGATAACATCTTCCAGCATTTCACAATATCTGTCTACCGGTGGAAAATGAACAAATCCAAAATGATGTTGAAGAGATGAGTGATAATTATATGGACTCGAAGGAGAAATCTCCTTATCCGCTGCATACTCCTGCCAGCATGAAAGAAAATAAAAAGCAGAAGATACAATATCTTTTCTGATTTTGACGGAATGCGAAGTGATGTTGAATATCTCACCTTTTTTCGAGAAAAGAAAAGGAATATATTCATCCCTGTATTTTACAAGGTTTACGTCCTCGTGGGGATAAAGTTTCTTCTTAGAAAAAAATTCTGTAGCATCTTCATTATAATAAATATGAATCGGATATTTTTCTTCAACACGGGTTCCATAATAAATATGAATTGTTTCCGGGGTCATTCCTGTAAAAAATTTCGGTTTAAGTCCCAGGATACGACAGAATGTATTTAAAACATATTTTGCTTTGGGCAAAAAATTATCTTCTACATTCAATAAAATATGTATATATTTCAATTCCATTTATGACCTCGCTTGTCAAACGATCATTTCGAGACAGGTGATCAACTTAATTCCTGATGATCTTTATCGGGTCTATTTTCATGGTTCTTTTTGCAGGATGCACAGTAGATAAAAAACTGATAATGATAACGATAACAGGAACGAAAATAAAATTGCGCATTCTCATTTCTACGGGTAACCATTGCAGTGGAAATCCCGGCACAGGAATTCTTATCAGATGAAAACGATGTTGCACGATAAGTAATGCTATTGCCAGCACTAAGCCGATGAACGTTCCCAGAATGCCGATTATTATTCCAACATTCAAAAATATTTTAATAATATCTTTTTCGGAAGCCCCCATAGCTTTCAATACGCCGATTTCGGTTCTTTTTTCGATTACCAGTTTAATGAAATTTCCGGTCATATTGAACGAAGCAATAATGATCATTAAGATCAAAACAAAGAACATCACGATCTTTTCCATCCTGATCGCATTAAATAAATTTGCATCAAAAACACTCCAATCTTCTACTATGAATTTGTTTTCCAGGTGTGAGCCGATCTTTCTTGAAATAGATTTTGATTTACGGGTATCCTTTGTCCTGATTTCAATATGATTAATTTCATTATCTGTATAGCCTAAAAAATATTGAGCATTTTTGAGAGAAATGTAAGTGAATACTCTATCATATTCCGGCATTCCGGAAATAAATATTCCCACTATTTTGAATTTTTTACTTTTAGGAAGCAGACCAAAGGGAGTAGGTTCTGTTCCGATAGGGGAAGAAAGCTGGATATATTCTCCAACTGTTGCACTAAGTGTTAAAGAAAGATCGAGTCCGATGATAATTCCATCATCTTCTAATAATTTTTCGGAAGGTTCGCCGACAACTATCTTACCAAATATTTCGGTTACTTTTCTCTGTTTTTCAAAATCGATCCCGTAGCAGACGGAAGAAGCAAGATTATTCTTTTTCTGTATCATCAGTTCATTTTCGCAGATAGGAGCAGCACCGGCAACTTCGGGTAATTCAATAATTTTTTTTAAGAGAAGATCATATTTCTTTATCGGGGAATGGTCTTTATTAAATATCTTGATCTCTGCTTTCGATGCTATGACCCTGTTTCTCATATCGGTATCAAATCCGTTCATAACAGAAGATACCACCAAAAGGGAGAACACACCGATAATGATCCCACACATCGAAAGCATATTGGAAAAAGTAAAGAATACCTTTTTCCTTCCCCGTAGATATTTGAGTGCTAATTTTAAATGGAACATCAATCTCCCGGATTAGCTTCTTTTATATAATGACAACCTATGGATTTGCTGTTATGGATTGCGGCGTTCACGATGATACCTGCAGAAATAATGCCGTTTCTCAGTTCGATTATCTGGCGTGTGAGGGCTGCTTCCTTGTAGAATTTGAATATTCTGTGAGCAAAATATTCAAGATCGGATTTAGCTCTATCCAATCTTTTCATTGTCCTTATGATGCCTGCATAATTCCACATCGTAAGTTGTATTGCCCTCCAATCCTGCTCCAGAAGGAGAGGATCAAATTCTTCTGTATATTTTGGTGCTAACCAATCCGGCACAGTATCGAACCGTTCTTTTTTTATTTTTTCAAATTTTTGGGAAATATCTTCTGCTGCTTTTTTTGCCCAGAATAATCCTTCTAATAATGAAGATGATGCCAGACGGTTTGCACCATGAAGTCCGGTGCAACTTGTTTCCCCGATAGCATAAAGGTTTTTAAGAGACGTTCTGCCAAAAGTATCCACTTTTATTCCACCACAGAAATAATGTGCTGCAGGAACAATCGGGATCGGTTGCCTGGTTATATCTATTCCGCCTTTCTTACAGGTTTCGTATATCTTGCTGAATCTATCACGGATCGGAATATCTCCCTTATAATATGAAGCGATATCGAGAAGCATATATTCTTTGCCGGATCGTCTCATTTCTTCATAGATTGCCCGTGAAACAACATCGCGGGGAGCCAGTTCTTTCAGGTCGGAATAATCACTCATGAACTGTCTGCCATTATGATCGACGAGCTTTGCTCCTTCACCTCTCAAAGATTCTGAGATAAGAAATCGTTTGATATCCTTATGAAAAAGGGAAGTTGGATGGAACTGGACAAATTCCGCATTGATAATATCCGCACCGGCTCTATGAGCCATACTCAAACCATCACCTGTTGCGAACGGCTGGTTGGTGGTATGTTGATATAGATTGCCGATACCGCCTGTGGCAAGAACAACATAATGAGAAAAAAAAGTCTTTATCTCTGCATTCACATTATCCAGAACATAAAGTCCCATAACTTCACGGGATTGATAAAATTCCTGGTAATCGGAAGAGTGATGGTTATTCGTGATAATATCCACAGTAGTATGTGATCGTAGAATTTTCAAGCCGATCTTATTTGCGTAAGATATTAGAGCACTCTGGATCTTATCGCCGGTATGATCTTCATAATGAAGAATTCGTCGGGATGAATGTGCAGCTTCTTCGGTATAATTCAGTTTTCCTGCATTGGTTTTTGTAAATTCCATTCCCAGTTTATTGATAAAGAAATCAAAAACAAGCTCCGGTGCTTCTTTAGAAAAAATTTCAACCGCTTTTTTACTATTATAATAACAACCTGCTTTCATTATATCTTCTGCAAGCTTCCCGGGATCGTCTCCTTCTTTCCAGGCAATTATCCCGCCCTGAGCAAAATTAGTGTTCGTCTCTTCGATCTTATCTTCTTTGGTCAGCACAAGAACATTTAATCCTGCTTCTTTCAGGAATATTGCAGCAGAAAGTCCTGCAATACCGGTCCCGACTATAATAACATCATAAATATTTTTCAATTTAATTTCCTTCTACTATTTCGATCATTTTCTTCAGTGCTTTTTTTGCATTTTCACTGTATTTGGAAGAAACAGATATTTCATATTTCAATTCACTTTTTTTGCCGGAAGTTATCGAGAGCAAAGATTCTTTTAGTTTTTCCAACGATATTTTTTCCATATCCGCACAGGAAGATTCACAGAGCGGGATCACAGTTTTATCTTTAAATTCTGATGCGATCCTTTTTACGAAATTCAGGTCTGTTCCCACTCCCCATACAGAACCCGAAGGCGAGTCTTTGATAGATTCATAAATTTTCTGTGTGGAGCCGGACCGCTTCATCACATTCAGGATGAACGATGATATTAATATTTCTATACAAATTTTTTAATTTTTCAATATCCGAAACCTTAAAATTTTTGTGAACATAACAGAAACCATCCCAGATAAATATCTTTGCTTTCTTGGGGTTACAACTTCTATCAAAGCTGAGATCACGGTATACTTTGATGATCTCTTCTTCTTTTATTCCAAGTTTGAAGGCTGTATTTTTTCCCAGATTAAAATCCGGAGAGAAGAAAACGGTCTTATCTTTTTCAAGAAAATACGTAATGATCTTTGCTGCATTTGAACTGGTGCAGGTTGCTCCGCTTTTTTCACCGCAAAAGCTTTTTACATCTGCATAAGAATTAACATAAACCACAGGAACAACTTGTTCATTGAATTCGTTCCTGATCTTTTCATAAACCATTCGAGCAGCAACGATATCGATCATTTTTGCCATCGAACAGCCGGCAGACATTTCAGGTATCAGAACCTTCTGATGTTTTTTGCAAAGCAGGGAAGCACCCTCTGCCATAAATTTCACACCACAGAATACAATGAAATCCGAATCTAACCTGCTGCATTCTACGGCAAGTTTATAAGAATCTCCCACGAAATCGGAAAGGGCAACGACATCCGGAAATTCATAATGATGTGCAGGTATTACAACCGAGTTTCCTAATTTGCTCCTGATGCTTTTTATTTCATCAACTAATTTTCTGTTCATCATTTCTTCTTTTTTTGAAGTGAAAAATCAAATGCTTTAACAGAATGAGTAAGTTCACCAACCGAAATAAAATCCACACCTGTTGCGGCAACACTTTGTATTCGCTGGAGCGTCATATTGCCGGATGCTTCCACTTTCGATTTTCCGGCGATCATTTTCACTGCTTCTTTCATCATATCCAGACTCATATTATCCAGCATTACCCTGTCTGCTTCTGAAATTAATGCCTGTTTCACTTCTTCCAGGTTTCTTGTTTCTACTTCTATCTTGAATTTACTTCCCCATTTTTCCCTGATCTTTCCTACAGCTTTTTCGATATTTCCGGCACTATCGATATGGTTATCCTTTATCATGACCATATCATACAAACCCATCCTGTGATTTTGACCACCACCGCATCTAACAGCATATTTTTCGAGTTTTCTTAGTCCGGGAATTGTTTTACGTGTATCGAGGATTCTGCATCTATCACCTGCTTCCCGCACAAAATTCCCGGTTTTTGTGGCTATACCGCTCATATGAGAAATAAAATTAAGAGCTGTTCTTTCCGCTTTCAGGATAGAAGATATGCTGCCGTCTATCGAAGCAATAACATCTCCGTTTGTTATCTTTGAACCATCTGTAAAATGAAATTCGATATTGCAGTTATTATCTATGATATGAAATGTTTCCAGAAAAATTTCCTTACCGCAAAGGATGCCGTCAGCTTTTGAAAGCAGAACAAAAGAATCTTCTTCGTTTGCAAAGATGGCTTCACTGGTTACATCGCCAACATCATGGAAATCTTCCTGCAATGCAGATTCAATTATTTTTCTTACTTTTCTTTTTTTCATATAGTTCCATATCTGCGATCTTAATACACTGGTCGATATCCATAAATTTATCAAACACACTTAACCCGAAAGTGATCGAAGTAGAAATATTATGGTCTTGAAATGTGATCTGAGTATTCTCGATTTTATTCTTGATCTTATCAATTATTATTCTCCCGCCTTCCATATCGGTTTGTGGCAGGAACAGTAAGAATTCATCTCCGCCCCAGCGAGAGACAACATCCTGTTTCCTTACAGATGAGAGCATTGCTTTTGAAACATATTTCAGGATCATATCTCCTGCATTGTGACCATACTTATCATTGATCGGTTTAAAATCATCGAGATCACCTATCACGATCACAAATGGTTCGTTGCTTCTCTCGAATTTCTTGATCTCATATTCGATCTTTTCGAGTATGCTTCGTCTGGTTGCAAGCTTCGTCAAAGAATCGGTTCTTGCTAACAGCAGCAATTTTTTGTTCGTTTTTTCCTTGATCATTTCTGCCATTTTGCGATATGTAATATCTCTGCTAAAATTAACCGTACCTATAATTATATCATTCTCATATAACGGAGCAGAATTTATGGAAAGATAAATCAGTTTTTTATCTTTATCATAAATTCTTAAATAGTAATGCTGAGGCTTTCCGGAAAGAACATTTTGGAAAATATCATTTACTTTATCCAGATCATCCTGATGAATAAGGGGAGTAAATGGTTTATTTTTCCACTTTTTCAATTTATGACCGGTAATTGATTCTGCCTGTGAATTAGCATAAATGAAATTCCCCTCACGATCGATCATCCAGATCATATCGTTTGCATTTTCAATCATAGTTCGATATCTTTCTTCACTTCTTTGAAGTTCTTCGGTAATTATCTTATGTTCCAAAGTATTTACGATCACATCTCCAACAACATGCAATAAAGAGATAATATTTTCCGACCAGGTTGTTTCTTTTTTTACAGAATCCAAGCCCAGGAATCCAATGAGATCCTCTGCATAAATGAGAGGGACGACTATCAAAGATTTAATGTCCTGATCGCGGAGTATTTTTCTTTCCGATTTTGCTTCACCGGGCAGCATTTCTACAAAAGGGATATAAATATTTTCAAAACGTTTAAGTTTTTTCATCCACCATGGAAATATATCGACCGATAGATCTTTCAGATTATCGATCTGGGGTTCGATTCCCTCTATGCACCACTCGTAGATGTTAGACATTTCAGTTTTGTCATCATTAAAGAGAAATACATAACTTCTGTCGATATCGGCAAATTCAGCTATTTCCTGCAAAACACGATTGATCTCTTTATCCAGTTTTTCGGGTTTAATATTAATAACTCGTGTTGATATTTCTGTGATCAGCTTCTGAAATTCGATATGCAAACTTAATTGATATTCTGCAAGACTAAGTTTTGCATTTTCTTTTCTTATGTCTTTCCATCTGCGAAATGCGAAAACCGTAAATAGCAAAGACAAAATAATGAGAACTGAAAACACTTCATCTAAATCATAGTTTTCATGGTTTTTGGTAAATTGATAGAGAAATTCAAAAAAATCATATTTGGAGGCAATAAGAAATACAATAATCAAGCAGATAATGATCAGGACCAATTCTGTCTCGATTCTCCATTTTGTTCTAATGGAGTGAATGATGTTTTTAAAGAATGAATTATTATGAGTTTTCATTATTTTTAACTTTCCGGTTTCATCTGCGGAAAGAAGATAACCTCTTTTATGGAAGTATTTCCCGTGAAGAGCATCACCAATCTATCGATGCCGATGCCAAGTCCTCCTGTGGGCGGCATCCCGTATTCCAATGCTTCCAGGAAATCTTCATCTACCACGTTTGCTTCCGCATCTCCCATTTCACGAAGTTTTGCCTGTGCTTCCAATCTTTCCCGCTGGTCCAGAGGATCGTTAAGTTCGGTGAAGGCATTGCCGTATTCATTACCGTTAATAAAAAGTTCGAATCTTTCCACCAGATTCGGATTGCCCGGTTTTTCTTTTGCCAGCGGAGATACTTCTTTGGGAAAATCGATAACAAAAGTAGGTTGGATTAATTTACTTTCTACAAAATGCTGAAATATCTCTTCAATGAGTTTTCCTGCTCCAGCGGTCGATTCGATCTCGATTTTATTTTCTGTGCAAAAAGCTTTGATCTTCTCAAAATCAAAATCGGATGCATCGAAACCGGTTTCTTCTTTTATCAAATCCAGCATCGAAGCACGCCGCCATGGCTTTTTAAATGAAATCTCTTTTCCCAGAAAATCGATCGTTTCCGAACCGAGAACTTTCTTTGCAATATGAACGATCATATCTTCGGTAAGGTTTATCATATCGTAATAATCGGCATAAGCCTGATAAAGTTCTACCATACTGAATTCCGGGTTATGAGTTCTGTCCATTCCTTCATTCCGGAAGTTCTTGCCGATCTCAAATACACGTTCAATTCCGCCCACGATAAGTCTTTTATGATATAATTCCAGAGCTATTCTCAGGTAAAGATCGATATCCAGCGTATTGTGATGGGTCGTGAACGGACGGGCATTTGCGCCACCGTAAAGCGGTTGCAGGATGGGAGTTTCTACTTCCATGAATCCATTTGCATTCAGGAAGTTCCGGATCTCTTTTATTATCTTTGCCCTGATCTCAAAATTCTTTTTTATACCGGGATTCAGAAGCAGATCCAAATAGCGTTTACGATACCTGAGTTCAATATCGGAAAACTCATCGAAACGCTGTTTTTTACCATCGATCACTTTTTCCTTAACTGTGGGAAGCGGACGCAGGCTCTTGCCAAGAATGATAACCTTTTCGGCACGGATGGAATATTCTCCCATTTTGGTGATGAAACAATTACCTTCCATTTGCACAAAATCACCAAGGTCGAGAAGCTTGAAAACTTCATAGTTTTCTTCACCTACATTATCTTTGCGAACGAATATCTGTATCCTGCCGCTCTCATCGGAGATGTTGCCAAAACCAACTTTCCCCTGACGACGCATGCCGGTAAGACGACCGGCAACTACAATTTTCTGCTCGCTTTCAACGAATTTATCTTTGTTTTCCCAGAGTTCCTTTATTTTATGAGTTCTCTCGCTTCTATTTGGATAGGGATCTATCCCCAATTCTTTCAGTTTTTGTAACTTCTGTCTTCTTATTGCCAGCAGTTGATTTAAGTTTTCCATATAAAAATCTCCATAAATCTTTATTTCAATTTCCTAAAACAATTACTTGTCTTTAATGTCAAGATTTGATTGAAAATGTATTTTTTCTTTTTCGATAATAAGCCTTTTCTCTTTAATTAACATTAACGGTCTCGTAAAAAAGAAGTTTTTGTCATTCTGAGTCCCGATATTCATCGGGAAAGAATTTCATAACTTATTATCATGTAATATCTTTCGACTCCGCTCAAGGTGACATTTTTCGATAGTTTTTGATTTTTTCGAGACCGTAAAAATAAAGCAAAAAAAGAAAAAAGCCCCGAATGGACGGAGCTTCTGTCATCAGACTTGACTCGTCCGGCGAAGCCTGATGAGTCGAGAATGATGATCTCCCAATCCTCGATTCACACTCTCCGGCAATTGCCGGATCACTGCGAATCAAGTCTT
>JAIORR010000110.1 GCA_021108055.1 Candidatus Cloacimonadota bacterium | reverse complement strand
CTGCCGGTAAAGTTATATCAATACGGCACCGATAAATCCCCGTGGCAGGCATCGAAGAATTCTATTGATCAAAACCTATAATTACAAATTATCATCGGGTTCATATTAGAATCAAATTGAACACCTGCATTTAATCTTTTCAGTTTGGAACTTATCCTTGCCGAATTTATCATGCTGATAATATGATTTGCGATAATTGCACCTGTAAATGCTTTTGCATAATCATTATATTGCGTGATCCTTTTTCTGAGGATGGAATAATCATGTTTTCTGTCATCATTGTCCCATTCCCAAAAAAAGTCATCCGAATAGATATTTGCATTAATGTATTCTGTTTGAGCAACAGGATCATCGGGATATTTATTCTTTGCAGTTTCCACGATATGAGCATTATATCCGCCGGTTTCAAAGCCATAGTTTTCATACCTGGTAAGATGATAAAAATATTGGTCGGAATAATCTCCCGGTTCTATATGAGCATATTTAACAGCATAGTTGTAAGAAGCTTTGTCTTTCAATTCTGCTTCCTGTATAAAATAAAAATGAGAAGACCAGAACATCAGTTCGGTTGCAAGGAAAATATATCCGGAACTATTTTTAGAAGAGAGTTCTCCCCAACCGGGGATCACGGCAGATTTCAAGATATTGATACGCGGATTAATCTCTTCTGCCAATAATGAAGTGCATACAAATGCGATAACGATCAGTAAGATCAGTTTAAAAGTGAAATTCATAATTAACTTTAATTCCTTTTTTATCCCAATCAGGATTGAAGGAAAGTTCACCATACGATTTTCCGGCTTTATTGATCTTTTTTGCAGAGATAGCCGTATCGATCACACTTACAATTCGATTGAGAATAGCAGCAGCAAAAGTAAATTTCGCATATAATTCCAGGTCCTGTTTATCGCGGCGTAATTCTTTATATTTTAACCAGTTCGTATTATTCTGCCAATTCCATTCCATATCTTCGGGAACAAGATATTTTTCCAGATATTCTTCATAGGCAAGAGGATCGTTTTTATAGATCAGGTAATAATTCCTTGCATCACGAATAATGCTTTCATTATATTTATCGCTGCTGATGTAATCCTGGATAATCTGATAGTAAGAATCATCACTGTTTTTGGGAACATCTGTTTTTGCATGAGCAAACTGCATATAAGAATCGATCGCCCAGTCTGTTTCAGATTTTAATCTTAGATATGAAAAGATAATAGCAGCTTCGGCACCAAAAAAGAAGACAGCTTTATTATGTTCCTTCAAATATAATTCTCCCATACCCGGAACAACAGCAGAACATAGAACAGCTTTACCTGTGGATACTTTTTTACAATATACAGTCGCAGTCAGGTAGAATAACAGCGTAATTAAAATAACTTTTTTCATCTATTAAAACCTTGTGGAAATAAATATGCCGGGAGATATGTTGTTATCAACTATCACTGGTGAGAATTTTATCTGCAACCTGCTTACATTGGAAAGATATTCCATATTGTATTTACGGGTTAAGCGAACAGCATCTATTGCAGATAGAATATGATTGGCAACTATTCCAAAACCATAGTAACCTGACGTTTCATAAAAATCGTTTGCTTCTCTTCTCATAACGATATATTCCGAGCGCATTCTGGAATAAAGCCCTTTTTCCCCATCATATAGTGATTCATTCCCAACATAATAATTTGATTCAGGGTTAGTTGGATTTTCCATTCCATCCCATGTATCTTGATGATTTGCGTTTTCTTCCCATTTCCAGTCTATGGAAATCCAATCTCCGTTGCTGTCTGTTGCATAAATATCGAACCAGTCAGCCCACCCGAAGATATATTTGTTGTATTTACCAATATCTTCGTAAAAGTGTTGAGTATTGGTTTCATCCAGGCGGAAATGGTCATCATAAGAAGGATTATTATTTGATTCAAGGAAATCTTCGACAGCATGATCGTAACGATCTCTATCATAACGATATTCAGGATTTTCCGGAGTGCCTATATTTTCGCCAACAGCAAAATATTCAAAATCATCTGTTTTATCATCCCCCAGTTTCTTGAAATGTAAATATCCCACCCAAAGACCTATTTCAATTGCGGGAAAAATGTAAGTTGTAATGCTGCTTTTTTTTGCATAGAATTGACCTGCACCCGGAAAGAGAGAAGATAGCAGCATAGCTTTGGCTACAGATTTTTTATTATAATTAACGATAATGATATCATTTTTTATCTCTTGAGCCACAATAGAAATAACAAAGCTCATCATTAGAATTATTATCATGATCTTTCTAAACATGATTCTACTCCTTTTTAATTAATAATTGCAATCTTGATTTTTTTTATTTCACTACTCGACTTTACTGTTCCAAAATATACGCCTGTAGCTATCTTGGATGTATTCCAGCGAATATCCTGATCATCATTTTCTTCTTTTTCTACTTTAGATCGATGAACAATATTTCCTGCGATATCAAATATTTTCAGATCGATATCGTCTTTTGCATTGGCAACTTTAATGCGGACTTCCCCACTCTTGGCAGGATTTGGGAATGCAAATGCAGAAAGTTTCTTTGAATCATCTTGCTGATACTCGATCTCTCCATAATAAATGGAATAATTATTATTTCTATATCCATTCCAGATGACAGGATTCTCCGTAATATTTCCGATATAGGAAGAGAATAGATTTGAATTTACATCTGAATAAATATAATACAATCTTTCAGATGATTCATCCCAGTAGAAATGATCCGAAACATCGGTTTTCTGCCAGAAGAAAGAATACTCAATGTGAAACTTTGCATCCGTACCCACGGCAATATAACCACTATCTTCTTCAAATAAAAGTACAGGGTTATCATCGAATTTAATGATCCTGGGATAGCTTTCCGGTTGTATGTTCATCTTATCGAGATAAGCCGGGAAGCCGGGTGCCAGCGTTCCATTAAGTGTAATGGCAAACACTCTATTGCCCGCTCCAAAAACCAGGTAAACCTGACCATCATCCAGCAGGTTACCTAAAGCAAGTTGAGAAGGTTTTGCTGTTGTATATGGATATAAGCTGAATATCTTCTCTGCATTTCCTTCCTTAATTCTAAAAATATTACCATCGTTATCTTGAACAAATGTTGCATCATAAGCAGAGTTAGCCATATCTTTATAGCAAACCGGAGTGTAACTTGTGTCATAATTATCAATATGAACTTCATAAGATGCAGCACCAGTAAGCATTACGTCCGGAATGAAATGAATGTGATCTGTGGTAGCAGCAATTAGATATTCCCCATCGAAAGCGCATTTCGCTTCGGGAATTTCAAATTTATATTTATCTTCCGGAAGATGTATATAAAATGTATCCGCCGTGGGAATAATGTAAGAAGGTTCTAACCAGAATTCATCCTGATCGATAAAAAGAGGTGCATCTGTTATTATTTCCGTAAAAGCTGTAAATTGAATAGTACTTGTGGTTATCTGCGAAAGAATACAATCACTTACGATATTGTATTCATCTTCTCCATCCAGATCGCGATCTACAGGAATAACCGGTTGGGTTGGTGCTTTATCGAAGTAAGTTGTAATACCGAAGTTATCTGCCCAATGCTCATCAAGAAGAGAAAAGAAGTTAAGTTCGTTCTCTCTGAGTACAGGGAATGTTGGAAAACCTAATGAAGTTCCAATATCACCAACAGCTTTAAGAGTATCGAATTCTGCGATCTTCCTGGTTTCATCAAATAGTTGAGTGCCAAATTTAAATGTCATCGAGCGTTCAACGAGAGGTTCGATGGAATAACTGCTGATATCGTATATCGAAAAGAAAGACGGGTCTCCTTCGTTCGTGAGGAGTGCGGGTTTACTTATCGCAGAAAGTGATTCATTAAAGATCGTTCCGATAAATTCTATATCTCCGTTTGGATTTACAATAGATTCATCATCCCAATCTACAAAATATCCATCTTCATCGAGGATAGGCATATACTGGAAATATGGTTCGTAAGCAGTTCCCCACCAATACATCGAATAGGGGTTTCCAATATCATCGATATTGTCTGCTTCAATTATTTTTACTGCCCTGTGATCATGATAAATGTTCACTGTATTATTCTCGAAATTGTTGTTCTCTTCCAGTATCTTTTCATCTATATGCCACATTAGCAGTCCGCCGCCGAAACAGTTCCCATCCACATCCATCCATCCCGGTAACAGGTAATCGTATTCGTAATTCGGATTCGGATCACTTGGGTTAGTAGAGCTGGGAGCAAGAATAACTCTTTCATCTGCGGTTGCAATCAATACTGTCCAGCCGTCTCCATCCGGGTCTACCTGCCTGTTCTCTACAAGGACATATTCCGTGTCATTAAGAGGGATTTTTACAAAATAGGCGGAGCTATCGGTTATCGAAGCAGCATCAAATATTTTTTCTGCCGGTAATACGGTAATATTTTCATCGAAATTAAAATCGGAGATATCCTTTAAAATACCACGCGATCTATATGTATCTTCAAAAGCCAATGTACGTGACCAGCCGCTGGGAAACACAGGGATTGCACCTTCTATAAAATAAACTATATCTGCTTCCCCATCGCCATTTTCATCATATACAAAACCAAGCAGGATAGAACCACCGCTATCCATTATATCATAAAATCCAACCTGTGGAGTATGGTTCTTTGTATTATAAAGATCAACAAAACCGATGGAATGTCCGAATTCATGAACCATCACAGCATTGATAACACCATAATTATAAACTTCAGGGATGGAGCCGGTATCGTCGATATCAATATCCTGCGTTATTGTTTCCGGTATGTTGCATGCATGGTCTATTATCACATCTCCGTTATCGACTATAGCTTCTTTCCCGTCTCCCACTACAATGTAAAAAGACGGCATGTCTGCCGGTGAATTTCCCAAAATATCATGCTGCCAGTCTGCTCCGGCATGAATGAACATAAAATGTTCATAATCACTAAAATTTATTTCGGGAGAAACGAAATCCGCAACAGAAAAACAATCCAGAAAATACTCTTCAAAACGTGAGATCATCAAGTCAGCATCTGCGCCCGGCGGATTGTAGTAGCTCATTTCGTTGGGTAAAGTGTAAGCCTGAAAATCGCCCGATGATGATTGCGGAAAGACATCGACATCGACATCAAATGAACCGTAACTTACAGCGAGATAATAGTATCTGAGTGCTTCCAACTGATTTACAAAATATTCATGATCATGAGGCGGCTTTCCAATCTGAATAGGATAAGTACCCGGGTCTTGTACGAATTTTCCATTACCTGTACTTTGCGGATCGTTATCTTCCTGAAATTCGATAAGAAGCACTAATAGTTTATTTGAATCTCTACTGTTCAAATCGATGGTTCTGGTTCCGGAAAGATATTTTTGAGCAGGATGGATTTTTTTTTCAATTTTTCCGGGAAGTTTACTTTTTTTTATAATATCTATTTTTTTTGCATAAGATAGTTTGGGGACAACAAGCCCCATAACTATCAATACTGATAGTATTATTTTTTTCATAAACTTTTTAGAAATCGACTTTTACTGAAAGGGTCTGGTTGTAATCCTGCATACCGCCTCCGGGCTGGAATGCATAATCTATGCTTAATAGATATACCTTTTTAAAAGTGTAATGAATACCTGCACCAAATGACATACCCATAATATCACCTGCTCTATCGGCAATATAACCTGTTCTTATCGAAAGAAGATTCAGGTAATCGTATTCAGCACCAATGTTCCAGATAATTTCCCTGAACTCAATGGAATTAATAAAATTATTTATAGAGGCAAAATCGTTTATATCGTTTCCGGCATCATCTGTCTGAGTGTTAAAATCGTCTGTCCAGGCACTGAATATCCTTTTAAATACCGGATCATCATTTGCAAGCACTTTGCTCATATCGACATTAACGCTAAATTTATTCAGATCAGATTCCAGAATCCTGTAAGAGAATCCCATTCTCCAGTTCATTGGCAGCGGATCAGATTGAGAATCATCGATGTAAGTAATATTGGGTCCTATATTCTGAAAATTAAATCCGAAATCGAGTTTATCTACGGGAATGCTGTATTTAGAAAGACCGGCTTTTCCCATTCCGGTAAGAGAAGCTACTCCATTATAAAGAGAGAGAGCACCATTGTATGGAGAAACCAGTATCTGCCCAAAATCAACTCCTTTGTGTTTCAATCCTATATCGAAGGCATAACTCATACCCTGTCCTTTAATGCCGGCTTCAGATTCTCCGGCACCTTCGGGAGCAAGATCACTAAGGATGAATTTGAACGTTATTCCCATACCTGTTTTCTGACTGATCTGATATCCGTATGTGCCAGCCACAGAGATGTCATAGCTGCTGAAAGTTTCTTCAATTTCACCATTTTCATCAGTTCTATCTTGTTTACCATAAGTCATATAGGTTAAGTTTACTCCAAGATTTCCAATATCTTCTACATATTGATTACCACCAATGTGGAAATAATACATATCATTGAATATTTCTCCAAACCAATTTGAATACATACTTGCGACTTGGGTTTTCCTGTTAAATGCCATAGCTCCGGGATTCCAGTAGCCGGCAAAACCATCATCAACCTGGGCAACATACGCTTGACCCATTGCACTTGCTCTTGAGCTTGGTTCAATTAATAAGAAAATAACTGCTGCATTAGAAATGGCATTTGCAGCAAACGGGATAAGAAGAACCATTATCAGTGTAAGTAGAATAATTTTCATTGTTTTCCTCCAGACAATATATTTAGGTAAATATTAAAAAATGATTGTTGCTTTATCTATTTATTTTCAATTTAAAAAAAAGCCTCCATAACAATTCTATGGTGCCGAAGGCCGGACTCGAACCGGCACAAGCAAAAGCTCGGAGGATTTTGAGTCCACTGCGTCTACCAATTTCACCACTTCGGCACATGCCACGTATAAAAATAATTTGAGGTTTCTGGTGTCAAGGCTTTTTTGGACACAGTTTTAAACAAAAAAACCTTCAGAGTTCAAATAACCCTGAAGGTTTTTAATATTGTCTATCTTTTTGATTAATACATTCCCGGCATTCCGCCGCCACCCGGCATTGCAGGCATTGGAGGTTCATCTTCTTTAATGTCTGTAACTATGCATTCAGTAGTAAGAAACAAACCGGAAATACTTGTAGCATTTTGCAAGGCACTGCGAACAACTTTAGTAGGATCGATGATCCCTGCTTTGAAAAGATCTTCAAATTTATTTGTTGCAGCATTATACCCAAAATGAACATCTTGCGATCTTTTAATTTTTTCAACGATGATAGCTCCCTCTTCACCTGCATTTGAAGCAATATAATATGCAGGATATGAAAGGGCTCTCTTCAGAATGTCTGCTCCCACTTTTTCTTCATGAGATTTTATTTTCAAATCATCTATCGCTCTTGCTGCGTAGATAAGAGTTGCTCCACCACCGGTTACCATTCCTTCTTCAACGGCTGCCCTGGTTGCATGAAGAGCATCATCTACACGAGCTTTCTTTTCTTTCATTTCGGTTTCTGTGGCTGCACCTATCCTGATAATGGCAACACCACTCGAAAGTTTTGCCAGTCTTTCCTGAAGTTTTTCTTTGTCATAATCGGAAGTAGTTTCTTCTATTTGTGCTCTTATCTGTTTAATTCTTGCGTCAAGATCTTCTTTCTTACCGCCACCTTCTCTGATGATCGTGTTTTCTTTATCAATGATAACTTTCTTGGCAGATCCAAGGTCCTTTATTGAAACAGATTCCAGTTTTCTTCCCAACTCTTCGGAAATTACGTTTCCGCCGGTAAGAACAGCAATATCTTCCATCATCGCTTTTCGTCTGTCACCAAAACCGGGAGCTTTTACTGCTGCTACGTTCAGTGTTCCTCGAAGTTTATTCACAACGAGTGTTGCCAGAGCTTCACCCTCGATATCTTCTGCAATGATCAGGAATGGTTTTCCTGTTTGAGCTACTTCCTGAAGGATTGGAAGCAGGTCTTTCATCACGCTTATTTTCTTGTCGAAAAGAAGAATATACGGATCTTCAAATTCTGTGATCATTTTATCTGCATCGGTAATGAAATATGGTGAAAGATAGCCACGATCGAACTGCATACCCTCAACTTCTTCAAGTGATGTTTCGATAGATTTTGCTTCTTCAACATTGATGATACCTTCATTCCCCACTGCCTTCATTGCCTTTGCAATCAAGTCTCCGATCTCTTCATCATTGTTTGCAGATATTGAAGCAATTTGAGAGATCTCATTTGAATTCTTTACATCTTTGCTGAATTCTTTGATCCTTTCTACAACAGCTTTAGATGCTTTTTCTATGCCGCGTTTCAGATACATCGGGTTCACGCCTGCTGTTACATGTTTGATACCTTCCTCAATAATTGCCTGAGTAAGAACAGTTGCAGAAGTTGTTCCGTCACCCGCTACATCATGAGTCTTTTCAGCAACTTCTTTTACTAATTGTGCACCCATGTTTTCAAACGGGTCTTCCAATTCGATATCTTTAGCAACAGTAACACCATCTTTGGTTATGAGCGGAGAACCAAACTTCTTGTCCAAGACTACGTTTCTTCCCCTTGGTCCCAATGTGATTTTTACTGCATCAGCCAATTTATCAACACCAGCCTTCAGCGTTGTTCTCGAATCATGACTGAATTTCATTTGTTTTGCCATAATACATATGCCTCCTGTTTTTTATTTTTTATCTTTTTTTAGCAATCACTTCTAACGAGTGCTAAAGATATGATAACTATTTTTTTGTCAAATAAAAACTTTTTCTAAAAAATTGTTTGCCTAAATATGCAGTAAATAGAAATAATAGCTCGTTTAATTATTTGGTAAATATACGGAGGAACTTATGAAGAAAAGAATGATCTTTTTTATATTGATAATCATCATATTTTCGAGTTTATATTCCGTTTCTTTTCCCGAGAGAGTAAAGAAACCCAATTTCATTGCCAATGAATCAACCCGTGCGGATTCTGCTCATGGATTCGATGTTCTGTCTTATGATATTTCTATTGAAATAGACGAGGTGAGCGAAAACATAAATGGCATTGTGATGGCAGTGGTCGAAGCAGATGAAATAATTACAGAGATCCAATATGAGTTAAGTCAGATGAGCATTGATAATGTTCTGTTAAATGGAAATGCAGCAACTTACAGTTATAGTAATGACATCATAACCATCCAGCTTGGAACGATGAATCCGGGCGAGCAATTCACTACAACAGTGGAATATTCCGGTAATCCCATCTGGAACGGATTAGGAATGTATATCAGTTCAAATTATATTTTTACAATATCCGATCCTAATGCTTCCCGTTACTGGTGGCCCTGCTACGATCATCCCTGGGACAAAGCACTAATTGACCTTCACATTACGGTACGTGAAGATTGGGATGCAGCTTGTAACGGACTTAGAACCTCTATTATTCCTAACCCGAATGGAACCCGAACCCATAATTGGGAAGGCTCAAACCCGATGGCAACTTACCTGGTTTCAATAGTTGCCAGGAATTTTGTGGAATTGAATGATAATTTCGGAACTATTCCAATTCAGAATTTTGTACCTTCTGCTTATGTTACAAATGCGATTGAAGATTTTTCCAACCTGCCTTTTATGATGGAAGTTTATTCTGATCATTATGGAATGTATCCGTTTGAAAAATATGGAAATGCAGTAACAAATTTTGCTACCTATGCCGCTATGGAGCACCAGACAATGACGACCTTGGCAAACTACCTGATCACAGGTAACCATACCTATGAAACGGTTATTGCTCATGAACTTGCACATCAGTGGTTTGGTGATTGTCTCACGCCATTAACCTGGGCGGATGTATGGCTTTCAGAAGGTTTTGCAACTTATTCCGAAGCAGTTTATACACAGGCTTGGCTGGGATTTGAAGCAATGGTGGACTATGTAGACTCCAGTTTTCATAACTATTATATTAACTGGGCAGGCGGTAGTACTTATATAGTTTATGATCCTCCTCCGGGAGCATATTTCACACCGGCAACTTACGAAAAACCGGCATCTGTTCTTCATATGCTGCGGTTGATGGTGGGAGATGAAGTTTTCTTTAATATTCTGCAAACTTATTTTTCTGCATATTATAATTCCAATGTTATTACTTCTGAATTCCAGGAAGTATGTGAAAACGTAAGTGGGCTTAATTTGGAGCAATTTTTTCAGCAATGGATATTCCAGCCGGGACTTCCAAGTATGGAATATACTTATTTTATTAGTGCCAGTGCTGCAACTACCGAATTCATGTCATTTATTAAAACCACTTCTAACAGCAGTACAGATTTCTATATGCAGGCTCCGATACATATAAATTATGACACTTATCATGACTCGATTCTCGTTGAAGCAACTCCAAATATACCACAGCAAACGATATGTCAGATCACTTCACCTGAATTTATTTCAATTGAATTTGATCCGAATAACTGGGTTCTTTCCAAAAGCAATGTTTACAAAGCCTGTGAAATAAATAATGCTTATGCTGCTGATGGAAAAGTTCTGATCTGCTGGAATGAATTCTGGGATGAAGTAGATGTCGATGGATACAATCTCTATCGCTCGAATTCGTCATCCGGTCCTTTTGAAATAATAAATACTGCTCTAATAACCGGTATTTCTTTTGAAGATACAAATGTGACAAATGGAATTACTTATTATTATAGATTAAAAGCTGTTAAAGATGTAAACTTTGAAACTCCTTTTTCCGAGATCTATGAAGCCACTCCTATGGAATTTCCGCTCGATCAGGGAATACTGGTAATAGATGAAACAAAGGACGGCAACGGCAGTGCTGGCAATCCCGACGATGTAATGGTGGATGATTTTTATCAGAGTGTTATTAATTCCCAGTTTACTTCTTACGATTATGCAGATGAAGGAATTCCCGGATTAGAGTTCCTTGCAAATTTTTCTACCATCATCTGGCATGATGATGATCTTAACCAGCATTATATTGAAGATAATATTAATAATCTGGGTTGTTATCTGGCAGGCGGTGGAAATCTTTTGATCTCGGGATGGAAAACAGCTAATGAAATTCCTAATTATTTTATTAATGACTTTATTAATTGTAATCAAACTCAACTGATTGCCGGATTTGAATTTACAGGTGCAAGTTCTACAGAATACCCTGATATCAATATCGATCCGGATCAACTAAGCCCTGCTTTTAATGGTAAATTACCTTATTCCTGCATCTTTCCTGAAGCAACAAATGGGATATATTATTTTGAAGGAATTACAGGAAGTCCGTATATTGGAGAAGTATGCGCTTTAAAGAATGAATCGGAAGGTACTGTTATTTTAATGGGATTCCCATTGTATTATATGCATAATGAAGAAGTAGAGGATTTTTTTGACCAGTTTTTAATCGAGATTGGAGAAGTAGGAACAGATGATTTGGTTGTTAACCCAAATAAATTCTACTCAATAGCCTACCCCAATCCGTTCAACCCAACCACAACGATTTCTTTTAATCTCACCGCAGAGAACGCCGAGAACGCAGAGTTAGAAATCTACAATTTAAAAGGGCAGAAAGTGAAAACACTCGTAAATGAAAAATTGAATGCAGGTCAGCATTCTGTTAGTTGGTCAGGAAACGATGAGAACGGCAGATCCGTTTCATCCGGAATATATTTTTACAAATTGAAAGCAGGAGATTTCGAGCAGACCAAGAAAATGATGCTCCTAAAATAATGGCGGATAACTTGTTCCCACGCAGAAGCGTAGGAACAAGAAAAAATGATCCTTATGAAGTAATTTCAATACCAAATTTAAAAGACGACTCGATGCAGTCGTCTTTTTTTTGGAATATTTATTGCAAATACAACTTGATAAAGTAATAGGAATCAAAATAGATGACTCATAATAAATTCCAAAAGGGGAAGTGTTGTGGAAAATAAAATTGAGAAACTTATCAAACTCTCTGCAAAAGAATCGAAAAAATCAGCAGAAGACAAATATAAATTTGCCAAAGAAGCTTTCGAGCTTGCTCAAAAAATAGATAGTGAAATCGATAAAGCGGAAATTCTAAAAAATATCGGGAAGATATTTCACGATTTGCTCAAACAAAAGGAATCTAATGATGCTTTCCTGCAAGCCTTAGATATCTATGAAAAACTAAATGAAAAAATAAATATTGTTAATTGCTATTATTACATTGGATTTAATTAT
Organism: Candidatus Cloacimonadota bacterium; assembly: GCA_021108055.1. GTDB lineage: Bacteria > Cloacimonadota > Cloacimonadia > Cloacimonadales > TCS61 > JACNIV01. The sequence goes on along the minus strand of JAIORR010000110.1, from coordinate 388 downwards.
TCTCGAATGGTTAATGTAAAAAAAGCACTCGAATATCTGACTCTTACTTTTAATGCTACTTCCGAAACAGAGAAACCTGAATTTCATATAAAATCGGCAATGTATATAGGTAGATTGTATATGGAGTTCGGAGATTTCGAAAAGGGTTTCGAGTATCTTTTCTATTCACTTGAATATAATAAGAAGATCGATAATAAACGAAATATCGCTGAAACATATTCCAAAATTGCAACGGGTTACAATCTGCTCGGATTATATGACAAAGCTCTGGAGTATCACCTCAAAACTATAGATATCTGTGAGAAACTGGATGATAATGAAATTATTTTGTCCGTAATTTATAATGATATAGGCGTAACCTATATGAGTTTTGATAATTTTGAATTTG
>JAIORR010000182.1 GCA_021108055.1 Candidatus Cloacimonadota bacterium | reverse complement strand
ATTAAATACAAAAAGTTATTGACATAAATAATCAGTGCGTAAATATACGGACCGTAAAATTGCGTACCGGAGGAAATATGGTTAATCCGTTCCAATTTGGGAAAGTAGTTCAAGATAAACAGTTCTGTAACCGCCAGAGAGAACTTCGGGATCTAATTTCTGCTATAAAGGGTGGCAACTCTCTTTGGTTATATTCACCACGCCGATTTGGAAAGACATCTTTGGTTGTAAATGCCTTCTCTCAGATTGAAGAAGTTAAAACTATCTATTTTGATCTCTTCAACATCCGTGACAACAGGGAGTTTGCAACAAAATATCTTAATGTTCTCACTCATGAACTTTTTACATGGAAGCAGGGTATAACCTCTATTCTAAAAAAGCTATCCGTTCATCTGAAAAAAATAACTCCGACTGTTTCCCTGGATACCATGGGCAATCCATCAATAGGCATCGATATCAAACCGAATGAAATATCACAGACAATCGAATCAATTCTGGAACTTCCACAAAAACTGAACTTTCCAAAGCCAATTTGCATCGCTTTCGATGAATTCCAGGAAGTGGAGCGATTAGATCCTTTCCTTAAAAATATTATGCGTTCGGTATTTCAGCACCAGCAAAATGTAAGTTACATTTTCCTCGGGAGTAAAGAATCATTAATGAATGCAATTTTTTCAGATGCAAAATCTCCTTTTTTCCAATTTGGAGAGAAAATGAAACTCGCTCCAATTTCCAGATCTGATTTAACTGCATATATCGAATCAATGTTCAAAGAAACTCAATTAAAGATCAAAAATGAAACAATTGAAAATATTCTGCATCTTAGCGAATGTCATCCTCATTATACCCAATATGCTGCTTATGTCGCCTGGGGATTGATCAATCAGAAAATTCAACAAGACGAAAACTTTAAACAAATCTGGCTTTCGCGTATTATTGAAAGTCAATCCGACGCATTTCGAACTATTTATGAGCAATTGAACACAAATCAGAGAAAGGTCTTATATGCTCTCAGCTATTTGGATGGACATAGCATTCTGTCGAACGATGCAATGATTAAATATAATCTTCCTCCAAAATCCACAATCAATACAGCACTTAACAGTTTATTGAAAAAAACGCTGATACTGAAATCAAACGGCTCGTATAAATTTGAAAATCCCATCTTTAAAATTTGGATAAATAAATTATATGATTAATGATAATATCATTCAAATTGAACGGATGAGTGTCGATAAAAGAATTATATAAATATGGAGAATATTATGGATTTAACAAATAAGCAAAAAGCGAAATTAAAATCGATGGCACAAGAATTGGATGCAATCGTTAAAATAGGGGATAAGGGTATAACGCCAACTGTGATCGGCAGTATGAATGAAGCTTTGAAAGCACGGGAGTTAGTAAAATTCTCAGTTTCACATCCCGATAGAAATGTACGTAAAGAAATAATGCACGAACTGGCAAAAGCTTCTGATGCAATTCTTGTGAATATTATCGGGAAAACAGCACTTTTATTTAAAGTAAACCCGGAAAATCCGATTATATCAAATAAATTGTAAACATGATGTCTTTGCGAATTTACTTCTTGCTGTTACAAACGACTTGTCGCGGCATAGCTTTAGCGTAAACGGAAGAAATCTTTTTCTGAAGTAAGTTATTAAGAGAATAGATTGCCGCAGACGAATTTCTTGGCAAGATACCTCGCAATGACGATTTTGGGGTTAGGAATTTTTTTTCTACCGAGCACTTTGCATTGTTAAAATTTTTATCTTCTGCACTAAATCAGAAGTTAATTGCTTTTGTTCAATTCTCCATTGCCAGTTCCCGTCCGGATTGCCCGGTGTATTCATTCTGGCACTATTATCCAAACATAAAAAATCCTGCATCGGAGCTATGGCAATATTTGCTATGGATTTCCAGGCTAATTCCAGCATATCCCAACAAATATCGATTTCTTCTTTTTGCAAGTAGGTTTTAAGAAATTCTTTCCTTTCCAGCGGACTATTTTTAAACCAGCCCAGAGTTGTTTCATTATCGTGAGTTCCGGTATAAACGACACAATTCGTCTTGTACTTATGGGGAAGGTAACTATTTTCCATACTGGAATCGAAAGCAAATTGCAGAATTTTCATTCCCGGGAAATCAAATTTATCACGAAGCGCTTCCACTTCTTTGGTAATGACGCCAAGATCTTCCGCAATGATCGGAAGCTCGCCCAACTCATCTATTACAGCACTGAACAATTTCTCTCCGGGTGCCTTCTCCCATTTTCCGTTAATTGCTGTTTCCTCTCCTGCAGGAACAGTCCAATATGCTTCAAATCCGCGAAAATGATCTATCCGCATAATATCAACCTGCTTCTGCATTGATTTGAATCTCTGCATCCACCAAGCAAAATTTTGTTCTTCCAAAACCTTCCAGTCATAAAGCGGATTGCCCCATAGTTGTCCGGTTTCGCAGAAATAATCCGGCGGCACACCGGCAACTCCGGTTGGAATATTATTCTGATCAAATTGGAAAATTTCAGGATTTGCCCAGGCATCAGAGCTATCGGCAGAAACAAATATTGGAATATCTCCGATGATCTTAATACCTTTTTCATTTGTGTACAGCTTCAACTTTTCCCACTGCTCAAAGAAAATGAACTGGCAAAATTTGTGATAGTCAATTTGTTTTTTTAGATGTCTGCAATAATAAACGACAGCTTCCTGCTGATGAAGTCTGATCTCTTCATCCCACTCGTTCCAGGCGTTCCCGTTGAAATGCCCTTTAAGTGACATAAAAAGTGCAAAGTCATCAAGCCACCAGGATTCCTGCGTTGTGAATTTCTTAAAACTGGTTTTGTTAAGATCAAAATTGCTAAAAGCTATCTGTAATTTTTCTTCTTTGAATTTTCTAACTTTTTCGTATTCTACTTTTCTATTATTAAATTGAAGATCATTAACTAAATCTTTTGAAGAGAGTAATTTTCTTTCCACCAGATTATCCGGATCGATGAATAGCGGATTTCCGGCAAAAGCAGAAAAAGTCTGGTAGGGAGAATCACCGTAACCGGTAGGACCGGTTGGTAATATCTGCCATAATTTTTGTTTTGCTTCAGATAAAAAATCTACGAAATGATAAGCTTCATTTCCTAAATTTCCAATACCGTATTTGCTGGGGAGTGATGTAATATGCAGTAAAATTCCACCCGACCTTTCGAAATTCATCTATTTGCCATCTCGCTTCTCTTTGATCAATTTATCATAGACCTGCATATATTTATCAGCAGTATTCTTCAAATTGAATTTTCTTTTCGATTCGCTCATAATTCTCTGCATTTGTTTAATCCGAATTTCAATTGGCAATTTATAGAATTTCAATGCCTCTTTTATCCCGAATTCCAAGCCGGTTTTATCGGCGATTTTAAAGACAAAACCGTTCCCCATATTGTTCTTAACATCCAAATGAGTGATCGTATCTTTAAGCCCGCCGGTGGAACGAACTATCGGCAAAGTTCCAAAACGAAGTGCTTCCATTTGAGGAAGCCCGCAGGGTTCATATCGGGAAGGCATTAAAATGAAATCGGCAGCAGCTTTTCCCAGGTTACTAAGCTTTTCATCAAAATTAAGAAAGCTGATTCGACTATATTTTTTCTGTAATTTTTTCAGTTTATCTTCCAGTTTGGTATCACCATTTGCTACAAATGCAATCTGCATTTTATATTTTGAAAAGAAATCTTCCAGGTTATTTATGAGAAGGTCGGGAGCTTTTTGATAATAGAGACGATTAGGCCAGAAAAAAAGTGGAGTTCCCGCTTCAAGCGGCAAACCCATTTCTTGTTGGAAACGCTTCTTATTCAATGCTTTATTATCTTTCATCGTATGTTTGTTATAATTAATGATTCCAGGCATAACCTTGGGATTAACAGTATCGTTGGGAGCATTTAAAATTCCACTTGCTCTGCCCTCTTCATATTTATTCTTGATCACATTATAAAGTGGTGTTGAAACAATATCGGGAAAAACATTATGATATAATTCTTCCAGAAATGTTTCGCTGACCGTATTGAAATGATCAGCAGCGAAAACGGCACTTGCCGTAAAATTTACTTTATTGGTTTTAAAGTGCTTTTCCCAATTCTCTTTTATCTTATCCGGAAATTCTTCAAAATATAGCCAATTAACAAAATCCATTGGACGGATCCCGCTTAATTCGATGTTCATCAACGTCTGTTTTTCCGTGAAAATGTTGTGAAGCGTAAATAGTGATTTTATCCCTTTCGATCTTGCAGCAGCAGGGATCAAACCGGTCATCCAGTCATTGCAATGAACAATATCCGGTTGGATATAATCGAGAAGCAGATTGATGATATGTCGTTGAAAGGCAAGCGATCTGCGAGCAGGAGTGTGTATTGAGCAATCAGCATAAGGATCGTTCAAATAGGAAAAAGCGCTATCATTAACAAGGTGAATTCCTCTTCCGCTTAGAACAACAGCCAATCTGTCGATCTGCTGATTTGTTATCGCTGCAACTTTTTTTATTTTACTATCATATTGGGGCAGAACAATATGCAGTTCATAATAGTTGTTCTCGTTAAGATTTTGGATGAGACTGGCAGAAACATCTCCCAGCCCACCACCTTTGGCAGAGACAAGATTAGCAGCATTTCCCATACCTTCGGGAAGTTCGGTAACTTCCGGTGTACAAATAAGAATCTTGGGTTTATTGGATGTTTTTACCATCTTTGTGTATTCGGTGGAAATATCTTTATGCATCAATTCATTTGCATCGGATCCAGCTTTTTTTTTCATCTAAACCTCCAAGATATTTTCAATTAATTTCTCTACCAGATAATCAGATTTTTCCCCTGCTTTTTGAACTTTCTTGATAAATATTTTGAACTTCTTCTGCTCTGTTTTTTGTTCTCCGATTGAAATCAAATTTACACTTTCCAGCATTTCGATCATTTCTTTAAATGCTTCCCGATTGAACCAGAGTTTATCATCATACTCATTTATTCTGAGATAATTTTTTATTTCGGAAACTTGTAATATTTTTTTTAATTTAAGATCATCTGAATCTTTTAAATTCCACAAATTCTGGAACAGGATACCTATTTTAAGTAATTCGATGTTAACATCAATTTTAGAACTCGATGTTATATCTTCACCAAAGAAAAATTCATCCAGCCATTCGGAACTGATCAATTCATAATCTTTTCCTGTTTTCAATTTTCCCAAATGCCGCAATAAAATCCAAATAATCTCAAAGAGTTTCTGCTCTTTGTTTACCTCGAAGCCATCCGCAAAGTAATGATCGAGATCAGTTGAAATATCTGTTAATACTGCATCTACATCTTTTTTAGAATCTATCCAATGGCTTAAGAAAATAAGAAAACCTTCGGTTCTGCTGAGAAGCTCCGGCTTAAATATTTTATACTCTTTTCCCTTGGTAATGCTGATCAAATAATCCAGAACATTCCAATTAATATATTCGTTGAATTGCTCTAAAAGAGGTAAAAGTTCAATTCGTTTTAAGGAGTATTGAATATTCTCCACCCCGCCGCCTTGAAGATATTTTGCCAGTTTGGAATAGTGTTTTTCAATATCATCCCTCACCTCATAAATATTCAGATAAACCGCATATTTAAAAGCTCCTAAATCCTGGAATAATCCCTTTTCGTGAATTTCCATAGAGTTGCGGATAAATTCAAGTCCCGAAATTACATCTTTAAAGATTACGAAATGATCCTTCTCATTGTGCAGTTCCCACGCTGCACCCAGATTTTTTCTGATCCAAACTGTCTCTTCATCTTTCTTAATTGGAATATTCGCCCAGTTTATCCAGCCGGAAGTTTGCTGATATTTGTTATTGTAAACTACCAACGAATGCTGATCTTCAAATTTATTTGTGTAAACAAACACATTCTCATTAAGTTCATTGTTTACCGTAATAAAATCAAATAGAACAAAATTTTCAACTTCGGAGAAAAGGTATCTTTTATTAAGCAGCGGAAAGATTTCACGATTGTGTCTTTCGATCAGATTTCCATTTTCATTTTCCTGCCACTTTGCTTTCTTGAACTCCATCCCATAGCGTTCTGTAAAACCTTCGATCTGTCCGTGAGCGAACATCGGTAATCCGGGCATTGTGCTCATCAAAAGGCAAACTCCAAAATATTTATCATCACTGCCGAATTGTGCGATTGCCGTATCTTCATCGGGATTGCTCATAAAATTCACAAAACGTTTTAATATTTGCGGATTAAATTCCAGGATATTAAAAATTGATTTTCTGTATTTTGCATTATCCTCGTCTTTCAGCATATTCATAAAGGCACTGTTATAAACTCGATGCATTCCAAGTGTTCGCACAAAATATCCTTCCATCATCCAAAAAGCTTCTGCCAAAAGCAAGGTATCGGGTGCTTCAATGGCTGCTCTATCAACCACTTCCCGCCAGAATTCATTAGGAAAAAGTTTGTTAAAATCAGCTTTCGTCATTCCATATTCGCTGCGGGTGGCAATATCGCCACCACTTCCCGGCTGAGGAAACCAGAGTCTCTGAATATGTTTTTTTGCCAAAGTCATCGCTGCATCGAAGCGGATTATGGGAAACTTTTTGGCAATCTCAATTATTTTATCGCTGACAGCTTTACGCACTTCCGGAAGCAGATAATTTAGCTGGGCGGTATCATTCCAGGGAGTACTGGTTCCATCGTTTCCGTGATAAATATAGCGGTTTTTTCCATCTTTGGTGTATTGGAAAACAACGGCAGCATCGGTTTTTTCATAATAATGATCTTCAATTTTTACTTGAATTTCATTTTTCCCGGAAATGTTTTCACCATTAAACGAGTAGGAAGGAAAAGGAGGATGGTCGAGTTGCAAAAACCACTCCGGATGTTCGACTATCCACTTGGAATCGATGCCGGTATGATTGGGCACCATATCACAACCGATCCGAATTCCAACGTTTGCAGCATTTCTTTTGAGAATTTCCAATGCCTGTTCGCCACCAAGATCGTCGGCAATTCGGTAATCATCCAATGAATAGGCGGAAGCGATCGCATCGAGATCACCATTTATCTCTTTTATCCGTTTGGAAGCATAGCTTCTTTGCCAGATACCGATCAGCCAGATTCCTGTAATTCCGCGGCTTGCCTGCAATTGTAATTCTTCTTGCGGAATTTGATCCAGACGTGAGATTTCTGTTTTGTATTTTTTGCTAAGTTGATCCATCCACACATAAGTGCTTTTCGCAAGTAATATCAGGTGCGGCATCCAATCTTTATCTTCGGTAAATTTCTCATATTCTTCATCACTGAATTCGTGGATTTGTGCAGGTCCCGGACCGGTAAAATGAATCTTGTTTTCTTCCTTCAAGAAACCTATTCCCTGCAGAAGCAAAAGCAAGTAGTCGTCGATCAATTCTTTCCAATGTTCTTTAATAAAATTCAGTTGGTCGAAGATCGAATCCGGAAATTTCAGCATTGGTTCCAAAAGGAAACTTATGAAATCAATCTTTTTATTATCAACTGAAGGCTGCGTTTTAAAAAAATCTTTTAAATGTTCGAAATGAGCAGGATAATTACTCTCGGTCTTTAATGTATTGTCATTAAAAAGTTCCCGATATTTTTCAAAAGCGGGATTTTGATTTATCAGCCAGATCAATAATGTTTCGTTTAAAAAAACTGCTTTTTTGGATGATACAAATTCTTCCTGATAATCCTTCTCAAAAGTATCTAAATTAAATTGCCCTATATTATCGATGAGGAATCGATATGCTTTTTCAATAATTCTGGGATTGATATCTTCAGTATATTTTGTAATTATCTTTTGCGTTAAGCCGGTTATGATCAGCACCGCATTCAATTCACCGGGAGTAGCTGCTTTGGAACTATTAAAGATTATATCTTTGCCTTCATTTATTTTTTGGGCAAATTTGCGGAGTTCGATCTGACTTTTAAAAACTAATTTTCTATTTTTGTTTATGTTTTCTTTTTTTATCTGAAAGCGATCTTTTACTTTTTGTAATATTGGGATTCCAAGTTTTTCATTCATTATTTTATCTCATTTCGCCACTAAGTCACAAAGGCACCAAGAAAAAAGATGTCCTTTGTCTTTCTGTGTCTTTCGTGTCTCTGTGTTAATTTTTTAATTAATAATACCATTTCACATATTCATAATATTCTATTAAATCAGTTTGATTCGGACGAATTCTGAGATTGAAACTCTGTTTTCCTGAACCCGTAACGGTAAATTCGCCATTAAAAATTGCGATATTATTTTCTCCCTTAACAAAATCTAACTCAAAAATATTAAAATCATTTTCATTATTTTTCTTGAATAATTCAACTTTCAGTAAGTTTGCATCCAACCCATCCATATCGATTTTTGCAGTGGCTTTTATTACTTCACCACTACAAATAATCTCCGAATCCTGAATGTTAATATCTACATCAACAAATTTTACCTTCTGCCAGTTCTCTTGTAATTTAGATTCGATATCCCGCAGTTGTTTGAGATATTTATAATTATCAACCGAGATCTTTTTTACATCCATCGAGATCGGTAAGTAGAATTTCGTTAGATATTCTCGTAGCATTCTGTGCATATTAAACCCTTTGCCAACATCGTAAATGGAATGTTTCATCATTTTTATCCAGTGTGACGGAATGCGGTTTTTATCACGATTATAATAAATCGGGGCAATTTCATTTTCCAGAATATCATACATTTCATTTGCATCCAACGTGTCTCTGATTTGCAGATCTTCCTGCTGAGAGCCGGCTGTGATCGACCAGCCGTTATCCGAATTATAACATTCGGGCCACCATCCGTCTAACACGCTTAAATTCATCACTCCGTTCATACCTGCCTTCATACCGGAAGTTCCGCTTGCCTCTTTTGGTTTCATCGGAGTATTCAGCCAGATATCCACACCTTGAACAATATGGCGGGCTACGTTCATATCATAATCCTCAATGAAAACAAAACTGTCTTCAACCTGATTTTCTTTGGCAAAATCTATGATCTCTTTTATCATCGCCTTACCGAATTCATCGGCTGGATGCGCCTTTCCGGCAAAAACAAATTGTATTGGTCTTTCAGGATCACGTATCAATTTTAATAATCTATTTTTATCTTTTAGAATTAAATTCGCCCGTTTGTAAGTTGCAAATCTTCGTGCAAATCCGATTACAAGTTTATAGGGAGCAAGAACATTCTTGATCTTTTCCGTAGTTGCAAATTCAGAACTTCTATACATTAAATTATCGCCTAATCTTTCCCTGATAAATGTGATCATCTGCTGCTTACGCTGTTGATGAGCTTCCCAAATTTCAATATCAGGAATAGACAGGATGTTCTTCCAAATAGTTTCTTCATCAGCATTATGCTCATAATCCGATCCGATATACCTATCAAAAAGTTTTGACATTTGCCTGCTGAGCCAGGTGGGTATATGAACTCCATTCGTAATGGAGTCAATTGGCATTTCATCTTCACAAATATTTGGATAGATGGGATTCCACATTTCTTTGGAGACAATACTATGAAGTTTGGAAACACCATTTATATATTTTGCAAATCTAATTGCCAGAACAGACAATGAAAAATCGTGATTATTATTAATTCTTGCAAAATCGGCAAATTGTTCAAAACTCATATTAATAGCTTTGATCTCATCCGAAAGATAATGTTCTACCAGTTTCATATCGAAGGCTTCATTCCCGGCAGGAACGGGTGTATGAGTCGTAAACGCCGTACTTAATCGAATAACCTCTCTTGCTTCGTCAAAAGAAAATTCTTTTAATTTCATAAGATTATTCAAGCGTTTAATAATAAGAAAAGCGGAATGACCTTCATTCAGATGATAAATAGTCGGTTTTATTTTCAATTTTTCAATTAATTTTAAAGAACCGAAAGCTAAAACAATTTCCTGCAAAATTCTTGTTTCCCGATCGGAAACATAAAGATAATCTGTAATCTTTCGATGATGTGGCTTATTCTTATCTAAATTCGCATCCAGGAGATAAAGCGAGATTTTCCCAACTTTAATTTCCCATGCTTTTAAATAAATTTTTTCACCACGGATTTTAATTTTAATTACAATATCTTCACCATTATCAGCAGTAACTTTTTTTATCGGTTCGGAATGCCATTCGTTTTCTTTGTAAACTTCTGTCTGCTTTCCATTCAGATCGATCTTCTGGTTAAAATATCCATATCTATAAAGAAGTCCGAATCCGGTTAACGGCAAACCCATATCCGATGCGGCTTTCAGATGATCTCCCGAAAGAATACCCAAACCTCCTGAATATATCGGAAGTGATTCGTGCAAACCAAATTCCATTGAAAAATAGGCTATCCGGAAATCAGCAGCAAAATTTTTTCTTTTCCCGTTTTCCAGATAATATCCCTGATAATCTTTATAAGACATAAATTGCTTATAGACTGTATCCAGCTCATTCAAGAATCCGCTTTCCTGAGATAGTTTTTGAAATTTTTCTGTGGGAACTTTCTGGATCAATTTTACAGGGTTATGATTAAATTTTCTAAACAAACCAGGATCAATCCTGCTGAACAATTTATATGCATCGGGATTCCAGGTTGACCATAAATTCTCCGCCAATTCATTTAACGGCTCTAAAATTTCAGGTAATTTCGGTTTTATATAAAAATCTTTAAAATTTATTTTTTTCACTACTCCTCCAATATCATTGGAGTTAATTTGTTTTATGAATAATTTGTGTCAATACTTGAAAATTTATTGACCGATAAACAGGATAAATTCTTTTAATAATGTGGTTGTGGAGAAATTAATGAAGAATTTTAAATATAAGCCTTTAACAGGAAGTGAACACAAAGTTTTCGTTGCCGGAGATTTCAATAATTGGAACACGCAAGAAGATGAATTAATCGAAAACAATGGAATCTATGAAATTTGTTTAGAATTAAAAAAAGGACGCTACGAATACAAATTTGTAGTTGATGGAAACTGGGTAATAGATGAATCCGCAGAAGAATTTGCCCAAGATAAATTTGGAAACAGGAATTCGGTTGTTTACGTAGGAAGAAAAGCGAAAAATATTGAGCAAAAAGCTGATGATTTCGCTACGCCAGATTGGGTGAAAGACGGTATTTTTTATCAGATATTCACCGATAGATTTTGTAATGGAAATCACAAAATTGATCCCGATTTTTCCGAATGGTATTATCAAAAAGAAAACAAATTATCTCCCGCTGCAAGAGAAGGAAAATTCAAGTTCATCGATGATTGGTATAACACAAAAGTTCTTGGGGAAGATGAGAATAGACACTATTTATTTTATGGCGGTGATCTGGAAGGTGTAAAACAGAAAATTGAATATCTTAAAGATCTGGGAATTACGATCATATATTTCAATCCGCTGGTGCAGGCTGCTTCAAATCATAAATACGAAGCATTCGATTATTTCAAGATCGATCCGCATTTTGGAACTAATGATGACTTCATCAAACTGGTAAAAGAACTGCATCAGAATGGAATTAGAGTAATTGTTGATTTTGCTTTCAATCACGTTGGGGTGGGTTTCTTTGCATTCAAAGATTGTGTGGAAAAAGGAAAGAATTCAAAATATTATCATTGGTTCGATTGGCACAAATGGCCGCTCCCGGATGAGATCACAGATGATTTTGATGCGAAAGAATATTATCAATGTTGGTGGGGACATTCCATAATGCCGGATCTGAATTTTGATCTGGATCGAAAACATCCGGAAGAAAATTACATTAAGGATCAAAGCGAAGCAAATGTAAATGAAGATGTTGTGAAATACATTTTGGATGTAGCTGAATTCTGGTTGAACGAGTTTGACATCGATGGTTTCAGGCTTGATATTCCGAATGAAGTTCCCTTCTGGTTCTGGAAGATATTCCGTAAAAAAGTGAAATCGGTAAAACCCGAGGCTTATCTGATCGGTGAGATCTGGCACAATGCTACCGAATGGATAAATGACGATTATTTTGATGCTGTGATGAATTACAAATATTTCAAGGATCCGGTTTATGACTTTTTTATTGAAAATTCTTCGGCAGAAAATTTTGCGAAGATCATCATAGAGGGCTTGCAAAAATATCCGCTTCAGGCAACTCAGGTAATGATGAATCTGCTGGATAGTCACGATACTTTCCGCTTTCTGGAATCGGCAGATGGAAATATCGCAAAATTAAAGTTGGCAGTTCTATTCCAAATGACATTTGTGGGAGCTCCTCATATTTTCTATGGAGATGAGATCGCAATGCCGGGCGGACACGATCCGGATAATCGCCGACCATTTAACTGGAAGTTTGAAAATGATAAAGTTGCGGTAGAGCTCAGGGATTGGTATAAAAAACTTATTGCGATCAGGAAAAAAAATATTTCACTTCGCAGAGGAAATTATAAATTAATCAGTGCAAAAGATAATGTGATCATCTATAAAAGAATTCTGGATGAAGAAGGATTGATCATTATTATTAACAATAATTCCAAAGATAGAAAAATAGATTTCCCGCTGAATTCTTATAATGATCTGATAACAGAAACCAGATTTACAAAAAATATCATACCTGCGATGAGTGGATTAATATTGCAAAAGAAATGAAAGCTAAGTAGAAATCCTGAAATATATTGTTCAAAAAGTTTAACTATTATTACAGTAGTATGTAAAAATAGTTTGACTATTATTACAGTATGAATTCTTTT
>JAIORR010000127.1 GCA_021108055.1 Candidatus Cloacimonadota bacterium | reverse complement strand
ACAAGTCTATATAAAAGTATCTTATACTTTCTAAATAAATTATGTAATAATTATTACAAGCTTACTTAGAAAAAAAATTGACACATCACTACAAACAAAAAAATTCTGCTTCAAATAAAAAAATTGAGGGAGAAAATAACTGGCACATGAAAAACAAAGAAAAAATTGATTTGATCATAAATAATTATCTCGGTAAGAAAGGTGCTCTTATTCCGCTTCTTCAGGAAATACAAACACTGGAAAAATATTTATCGAAAGATACTATGCGATATGTTTCGGAAAAAACAGGGATAGCCATTGCTCGTATTTACGGAGTTGCAACATTTTATACTATGTTCCGTCTGAAACCACAGGGAAAACATGTGATAAGAGTGTGCAAAGGAACTGCCTGCCATGTATCTGATGCTAATTCCATTTTGAAAGCGATCAATAGCAAATTGAATTTGGAAGATGGCGAAGATACTACAAAAGATGGTCTTTTTACCGTGATGGAAGTAGCGTGTCTGGGTTGTTGCAGTCTGGCTCCGGTTATTATGATAAATGACAATACCTATGGAAAACTAACTCCGGAACTTATAAGTAATATTTTGAAAAAATACAATTAAAATATATTTTAGACAATAAGTAAAAATTACAATAATAAAGGGGGATAATTTGGCTCTCACAATAAAAGTTGGTTTAGCAAGCTGTGGTCTGGCAGCAGGTGCCGGCGATGTTTATTCTGCAATAGAAGATTTAATAAAGAAGAATAATATTAACGTTGAATTGAAAAAAACAGCCTGTATCGGAATGTGTTTTGCAGAACCTCTAATTGAAGTAACTTCAGATAACGGAGATTTTGTTACTTATGGTAATGTTGAACCAAATAAGGTTGAAGACATCATCAAGGCATTTGAAAAAGGAAAACCTGTTTCAGATAATGTTATCCTTTCAAATATACTGGAAGGTTCAGAAAACAAAAACTTAAAAAAGCAGGAACGCATCGTCCTGCGGAATTGTGGTATTATCGACCCGGAATCCATTGAAGATTATCTGCAAAGAGATGGCTACAAAGCTTTGGAAAAAACATTGAAAACATTATCACAAGAAGAAATAATAAAAGAGATAACAGATTCAGGTCTTCGTGGACGCGGTGGTGCCGGATTCCCAACGGGGTTGAAATGGAAATTCGCTTTTAACTCCAAAAGTGAAAAGAAATATATTATCTGCAATGCAGATGAAGGTGACCCCGGTGCATTTATGGATAGAAGTGTTTTGGAAGGAGACCCTCACAGCATAATCGAAGGAATGATGATCTGTGCTTATGCTGTCGGTGCAGACGAAGGTTACATCTATTGCCGTGCAGAATATCCTATGGCAATAAAACACCTGAAAAAAGCTATCTCCGATGCAGAAGAAAAAGGCTACCTGGGAAAAAATATCTTTAATTCCGATTTTGATTTTACCGTTCATATAAAAGAGGGTGCAGGTGCTTTTGTTTGTGGAGAAGAAACTGCATTAATGGCTTCCATCGAAGGAGAAAGAGGGATGCCCAGGATTCGCCCTCCATTTCCTGCTCAATCCGGTCTGTGGGAAAAACCTACAAATATCAATAACGTTGAAACTTTTGCTAACATTCCATGGATCGTTCTTCATGGTGCAAAAAAATATGCGAGCCATGGAACGCCCAAAAGTCCCGGAACAAAAGTTTTCGCACTTGCAGGGAAGATCAAAAACAGCGGTCTTATCGAAGTTCCTATGGGAATGTCCTTGAAAGAAGTTATTTACGGCGTCGGCGGTGGCATGAAAACCGAAAAACCTTTTAAAGGTGTTCAACTTGGCGGACCTTCCGGTGGTTGTATTCCTGCCGAACTACTCGATACTATCGTCGATTATGATTCAATTAATAAAACAGGAGCAATCATGGGTTCCGGTGGAATGGTGGTGATGGATACTTCCACCTGTATGGTCGATGTGGCAAAATTTTTCCTGAATTTCACCCAGAACGAATCCTGCGGTAAATGTACATTCTGTCGTGTGGGAACTAAACGAATGCTGGAAATACTGGTTCGCATTACAGAAGGAAAAGGAAAAATGGAAGACTTAGAAGCACTGGAAGAACTTGCAGTGAACATCATCAAAGGCTCCCTGTGTGGTCTTGGTCAAACTGCCCCCAATCCTGTTTTGACAACATTGAAATATTTTAAAAAAGAATATCTAACTCATATTCAGGATAAAAAATGTCCGGCAGGAGTTTGTACATATTTGATGAAATACGAAATTATCGAAGAGAATTGTAAAGGATGTACGATCTGTGCCCGCAAGTGTCCCGTTAGTGCAATTTCCGGTGAAGTAAAAAAACCGCATATTATCGATCAGGATAAATGTATTAAATGCGGTATATGTTTTGATGTCTGCAAATTGAATGCAATCAAAAAATCTTAAAAGGGAAAACCTCTATGATTAAAATAAAATTAAACGGAAAGGAAGTTGAAGCAAAAGCAGGTAATACGATTTTAGAAGTTGCACAGGAGAACGGAGTTGAAATTCCCACTCTTTGTCATGATGAAGAATTAAAACCTTTTGGCTCGTGCTGGGTCTGTGCAGTAAAGGTTAAAGACAGGAAGGGATTCGTTACTGCCTGTGGAACTGAAGCTCTTGACGGGATGGAAGTAATTACGGATTCAGAAGAAGTTATCAAAGCCAGAAAAATGGCATTGGAATTACTTCTTTCCGATCATTATGCCGATTGTGAAGCTCCCTGCAGAGTTGCCTGTCCAAACAACGTCGATGTTCAATCGTATGTTTCTCTGATAGCGAACGGTCAATATCATGAAGCTGTTAAAGTCATCAAAGAAACCCTTCCCATGCCGCTTTCTATCGGAAGAGTATGCCCTGCTTTCTGCGAAGCAGAATGTCGCAGAACTATTGTGGAAGAACCGATCGCAATTCGTCAATTAAAGCGGTATGCTGCCGATTTTGACCTTAATGATAACTGGTCATTCATTCCCGATAAAGCTCCTGCAAAGAATAAAAAGATCGCGATTATCGGAGCAGGTCCATCCGGACTTACATGCGGATATTATCTTTCCAACAATGGATATGAAGTCACTGTTTTTGAATCTGCTCCACAGGCGGGCGGCTGGCTTCGATACGGAATTCCCGAATACAGGCTTCCCAAAAAAATACTCGATAAAGAGATAAAACTGATGTGCGCAAACGGCATGAAGATCAAATTGAACCAGGAAGTAGGAAAAGATATTTCACTTTCGTATCTAAGTAAAAAATACGATGCTGTATATTTTGCTATCGGTGCTCAGAATGCTGTTCCCATGCGGGTGAAAGGTAGCGATATCGAAGGCTGTTACCTCGGAGTAGATTTCTTAAAAGATTTTATTCTGGAGAAAAATCCTAAAATTACCAGAAAAGTTGCTGTGGTTGGAGGTGGAAATACTGCTATCGATTGTGCACGAACAGCCCAGAGAATGGGGGCAGAAGTTACTTTGATCTATCGTCGGACAAGGAAGGAAATGCCTGCGGAAGCCTATGAAGTGGATGCAGCCGAAGAAGAAGGGATTAAGTTTTATTTTCTTACTAATCCTGTAGAAAATTTCGGGAAAAACAATAAACTTAAAACTATTAAATTAGAAAAAATGAAACTTGGAGAACCGGATGAAAGCGGACGACGACGACCCGAACCGACGGGAAAATTTTTCAGAGAAGATTTCGGAACTGTGATCGCTGCCATTTCACAATCACCGGAAGTTGCTTTCCTGTCTGAAAAAGAAAATATGATCGATGGAAAAGAATTGCCTTTAACCAGATGGCAAACAGCAGTTGCAGATGAAGAAACTCAATATACAGGAATACGGAACATTTTTGCCGGCGGTGATTTCCGAAGAGGTCCAGCTACTGCAATAGAAGCTATCGCCGATGGTAGAAAAGCTGCCGAATCCATAGAAAAATTTCTTAAAGGATCATTGTTAACAGATCCTGTGAAACTCTTCGATTCTAAAAAAGAAAAACTTCTTAAAGATATTGATCCTAAAGAATATGAACAATATGAAAAGATCGCTCGTTACAAAATGCCGGAATTAAATGCAAAAAGTCGCTCTTCCAATTTCGAGGAAGTAGAAACAGGTTTTACCGATGAAGATGCAGTATCCGAAGCAAACCGATGTATTGAATGCGGATGTCAGGTAAATGAAACCTGCGTTCTTCGTAAATATTCCACAGAATACAAAATCGATGTAGATATTTTTATGGGAGAGAAAAACAAACATCCGATAGATCACAGCCATCCTTTCATTTTAAGAGATGCGAATAAATGTATAAAATGCGGACGTTGTGTAAGGATTTGTGCCGAAGTTCAAGGTCCCGGTGTTTTAGGGTATATCTATCGCGGATTCACAAGTTATGTCGCTCCGGAATTCGGGGAAAGCCTTACAAATACCTCATGTGAATCCTGTGGAAAATGTATCGAAGTCTGTCCTGTGGGTGCCCTCGTTCCCAAAAATATCAATTACAAATTAAATCCGCGTTCCGTTGAAAAGATCGAGCAGAATTGCGGACTTTGCGGAACCGGCTGTAAGATCGAAGTTAATGTTCATTCAGGTAAGATAACCGTAATAAATCCACCCGAAAAGCAGGATTTCAACAAAAGAAATCTCTGTTTCGATGGTAAGTTCGGATGGCAGATATTCGAGCAGAAAGATAGAATAACCAAACCTTTCATCCGTGATGATGAAGAATGGATTGAATCGACCGATCGTTCAAAAATAATAAAACAAATAAAAGAGAAACTTGCAGCAGCTCAAAGCAGGAAGATATACATCTCTCCAACTTCCACCATCGAAGAAATCCTTTTGATGAAGCAAGTTGCTTCTAACATCGATGCAGAAATAAAAACTTTTTCTTATGAAAACAGCTTTGTAGATGAAATTGCAAAAACAAATCTGATGAAGGCAACATATAAAGATATCGATGATGCTGAAGTGATCGTTATCGCCGGAAAGATCAGTCATACATTAAAAACGCTGGTTCGTGCTCAACAGAGAAAGGGTACAAAATTAGTTTTGATAACAAATGAAAACAGTGAATACAATAAATTTGCAGATGAGCTTTTTAACGATGAATCTGTCGAAGACACCTTAGACAGGATACTTGAGAATTATAATGAGGAAGAAAGATCACAGGGAATCACGCCTATTTCACTGGAATTTCTCCCAAAAACTCTCTTCATCTACAGTGAAAACCACATTTCGGAAGAAGCTATCTGGAACATCTGGACTCTTGCAGGACTTGTCTGCAATTTTAAAGAAGGTTCCGGAGTGCTTCCAACTTCGCAATATTGTAATTTCATCGGATTGAAAAGATCAAAGATCGAACCCGGTGAACCGGGAAATTCCGATTTTGTTATCTTTTATGGTGAACTGCCATGTGAAGAACAAAGAAAACGAACTAAGAACAGTAAATTCATATTATCATTGAATACTCATACCGATGAAGCCGATCCTTCTCACATACTATTGCCAAAACCTTCATACCTGGAAATAGAAGGATCTGCTATTGCTAATGACGGCAGGATAAGCAAGTTCAGGAATCCTAAAAAATCAAAGCTCTTTGATGATGTTCTAAGCTACTTCAAAGATTCGGGACTCATCCGAAAAGAACATGCCAATCCGGAATACTGGCAAGATCAGGCTAAAAAATTCCTGGAACAAAAAGAAAAGGTAAAAAATCTTACAGATCAGCATTTACTGGAATTGTTATATGCTATCGAAGATGTTCATTATAAAACTCCCAAACAGGCAAGTGTTCAGAAAAAGCAAATAGCCAAACTGAAAAAAATGACAAGTTCATAATATTGCCTGAAAAGTAAAAACAGAGGAACAGGAAAAATAAGAAAAGTACTCTATATTTTAGAGAATATTGATCGATAAAATTAAAGTAATAATTCGAACAAGATATAAAACTTCGGAAATTGTGAAAATTTCCGAAGTTTTTTTTTATAAAAAAAGATATAAACCTTTTAAAAATGCTTGTCAGAATATACTGTTATTTCTTTATAGTTCAAAAAAACTTAAAGGATTTGCATGAAGAGGATTTTTCTGATTTTTCTGCTATTTTTTACGAACATATTTCTATTTTCAATTAACACAAATATCGATAGCTTGGAAGCTGAACTCGATAAACATACAGGATCTGAAAAGATCGGGATATTAAATAACCTTTCAGTAGCCCTGAGAGAAATCTCTCCACAAAAAAGTCTTGAATACGGCAAACTTGCTTTTGAACTTGCAGAAAAGTCCAATGATGAAAAGCAGCTTGCAACTACATTGAATAATATTGGAGGCAGTCATTTCTTTCTCGGCAATTACGATAAAGCTCTGGATTATCATCTTCAAGTGCTCAAGATCGATTTGGAGATGGATAATAAACCCGGTCTGGCAAATACCTATAACAATATCGGTCTCATTTATCAGATGCTATGTAAGTACGATAAGGCATTAAGCCATTTCCTGCTTTCATTGCAGATCGAACGTGAATTGTGTAATGATAACGGGATCGCAAAATCATTAAATAATCTTGGAAATTTTTATTATGATATGGGAAATTACAATAAAGCACTGGAATATTATCATCAATCTCTGGATATAAAAGAAAATATCGGCAATAAAAAAGATATTGCAAATGTACTTAATAACATTGGGGTCATTCAAGCAGAGCGGGGGAATTACAATAGCTCTTTAGAATATTACCGCAAATCTCTGGAAATTGAAAAAGAACTTGGGAATATCAATGGAATCGCTTCTTCCCTAAATAATATCGGACTTATTCATGCAAATCTTGAAGATTATAAAAAAGCCCTGGATTATTTTCAAAGATCGTTGAACCTGACAATGGAAACAGGAGATAAATGCGGGATCGCAAACACATTTATCAATATTGGGAATCTTAATCTGAAACAAAAAAAATATGACAAAGCTTATGCAAATCTAAACCAGGGTTTGCAGTTAGCAAAAGAGATCAAAGCATCCGGCATCATTCTGGATGGATACTTATTGCTTTCCGAATATTATTCAAATATAAAAAATTACAAAAAAGCCCTGACAAATTACAGGCTTTATATCAAAGAAAAAGACAGGATATTCAACGAAGATAATAATAGGCAGATCGTAGAACTGCAAACTAAATATGACTTATCGGAAAGAGAAAAAGAAATTGCCCTGCTTCAGAAAAATAATGAAATCTATAAACTGGGATCAGAAAAAAGAAATTTATTCATAATACTTCTGATTATTTCGACCATTCTCACATTTGCCCTTGCAGCTTTTATCTATTATCGACTCAAATTAAAAGCCAATTCAAATCTTATCTTAAAAAGAGAAGTCCTGGATAGATTGACAACAGAAAAAAAGCTTAAACAGATGCTGAAGATCGAACACGTGATATCCAGCATTTCTTCAAGATTCATTAAAGTAGAAGATATCGATCTGGCCATAAATGATTCTCTTTGTGATATTGGAAAAATCTGTGAAGCAAGTCGTTCATATCTGTTCCTGTTAAAAGAAAACGGTGAATTAATGGATAATTCTCATGAATGGTGTGATGCGGGTGTCAGTTCCATGATCGCCGACCTGAAAGACCTTTCAACAAAATATTTCTCATGGTGGATGGACAAGTTCAAGAGTGGAGAGGCTATTAATGAAAGTAATATTAACGTTCTGCCCGAAGAAGCCAAAACCGGAAGGAAGATATTATTAAGTAAAGATGCAAAAGCAATTTTGATCTTACCTTTGAATATCAATGATGAATTAACTGGTTTCATCGGGTTTGAGAACATAAAAGAAACAAAGAACTGGGGAAAAGAAGATATTTCGATACTACGTTTATCTGCAGAGATCATGACGATATATCTTGAACGAAAAGCAATGGAAGATGCTTTGCACAAAGCTTATGATATGCTGGAACTTAGAGTGAAAGAACGTACACTCGATCTTGAAAAAATAAACAAGGAACTTCAATTGGAAATAGCAGAACGTAAAAGAGCAGAAAAACAATTGAACGTTAGTTATAATAGACTTAAAAAAGCAATGGAAGAAACCGTGAATGCTCTCATCTCTGCTGTTGAAGTTCGAGACCCATATACTGCGGGTCATCAACTAAGGGTTGCCAACCTCAGTCTGGCTATCGCCAAGGAAATGAATTTGTCAAAAAAACAGTTAGACAGTATTCGGATTGCTGCCATTCTTCACGATATCGGTAAGATATATATCCCGTACGAAGTGCTCTGCAAACCCGATAAATTAACTAAATCAGAATACATTATGATAAAAAATCATCCTCTTGCTGCTTATGATATTCTAAAAACGATCGAATTCCAGCTTCCTGTTGCCAAGATCGTCTATCAGCATCACGAAAAAATGGATGGTTCCGGCTACCCCCAAGGTCTCACAGGTAACGAGATCATGATGGAAGCACGTATCGTTAATGTGGCAGATGTCGTAGATGCAATGCTTTCCAGCAGGCCATATCGTCCCGCTTTGGATATCAAAGAAGCTTTGAAAGAATTATCTGTAAACGAAGGAAAATTGTATGATCCTGATGTTGTAAAAGCATGTACCTTTCTTTTTAATGAAAAAGCATTTCAATTCGAGGAGATAAAGGTCAGGAAATCTCCAAGATAAGGCAATTGCTTGTTATTTAAAAACCAGTTCATAAAACGAAGCTCAGGATTTTAGAACATGAATAAAACCATAAAACCTATTTACCTGGACTACAACGCCACCACTCCCATCGATCCGGAAGTTGCAGAAGCCATGCTTCCTTATTTAAATGAGTATTTTGGAAATCCTTCAAGCTCTCACAGGTTTGGAATGCAGGCAAAAAGAGCCGTTGAAAAAGCAAGAAACCAGATAGCTGAACTTATTAACTGTCAGACTTATGAAATAATTTTTACAAGTTGTGGAACCGAATCGAACAATTATGCTCTTAAGGGAGCAGCTTTTAAAAATCGTTCTAAAGGTAACCATATCATTACTTCCACCATCGAACATCCGGCAATAATCGAAGTTTGTAGATATTTGGAAACAGTTGGATTTGAAGTTACTTATGTTCCGGTGGATAAATATGGAATGGTTGATCCCGAAGATATAGAAAAAGCAATAACTTCTGAAACCATTTTGATCTCTGTGATGCACGCCAATAACGAAGTTGGAACTATCCAGCAAATTGAGAAGATCGGCAAAATTGCAAGGGCAGAAAAAATTATTTTCCATACGGATGCTGCTCAGTCGATAGGAAAAATACCTGTTCGGGTTGATGAATTAGGAGTTGATCTTCTATCCGTCGCCGGTCACAAACTTTATGCTCCAAAAGGCATTGGAGCTCTTTTTGTACGGGATGGAATAAAACTTGAAAAATTCATGCACGGTGGAAATCAAGAACAAGATCTGAGGGCTGGAACAGAAAATGTCCTGGAAATAGTTGGATTAGGGAAAGCCTGTGAGATCGCAAATAGAGACTTTGAAAAAAATGTGCGGATAATGAAACAAACCCGCGATATCCTTGAAAAGGAATTAATGGAAAAGCTCGATGATCTAAAACTGAACGGACATCCGGGGAAACGGCTTCCAAATACCTTAAATCTTAGTTTCAAAAACCTTGAAGCCGATTATATTTTATCGAACTTCAGGAATGTGGCAGCTTCTGCCGGAGCAGCTTGTCATGCAGATGAGATAACTATCTCTCCCGTGCTGGAAGCCATGAAAATTCCACTGGAATATGCAAAGGGAACCATCAGGTTCTCTACGGGAAAGATGACTACAATCGAAGAGACAATGCAGGCTGTGAAGAATATTACGGAAACTATTATGAAATTGAAAAAGTGATCTAATGAGCTTTATTAATATCGAAGTAAAAGTTAGATGTATGAAACCGGAGATTATTAGAAATATCCTGGATCAACATAATGCTGATTTCAAGGGAACAGATCATCAGATCGATACTTATTTCAAGGTTCCCAAAGGTCGTTTGAAATTGCGGGAAGGAAATATCGAGAACAGTTTGATCTATTATCAACGAAAAGATGGGGAAGGACCAAAACAATCCGATGTAATTCTTTTTCATCCACAGAAGAATTCATCTCTCAAGGAGACATTATCACAAGCTTTGGGAATCTTGAAGATCGTAAGAAAGATGCGGGAGATATATTTTATAAACAATATCAAATTTCATATCGACGAAGTGAAAAACTTAGGCAGTTTTATTGAAATCGAAGCAATAGACAGAAATGGAAAGATAGGGCAGAAGAAACTGCATGAACAGTGCGAACAATATATGAAATTATTCAAAGTTAAAGAAGAAGACCTGATTAAATGTTCCTACAGCGATCTGCTTCTAAATAAAGAGATTGAAATAAAAGAAGGGACCATAAAAGAAGCTGTGGCGATATCACGGAAAATTCCAGAATTTAATGATCCATACAACGAGAAAGAATATCTACTCCGTTTTAATAATAAAAAGCATTTAATACTTGTGGCATATTACAAAAATAATGCTGTTGGCTTCAAAGCAGGATATGAAACGGAAGATGGCTTCTACACCTGGATGGGTGGGGTTTTGCAGGAATATCGAAGGATGAACATTGCCCGAAAATTAGCCCGTTCCCAGGAAAAATGGTTGAAAGAAAATGATTTCAAAAAGATAAAATTGAAAACCCTGAATAAGCATAAAGCAATGATTCATTTTGCGCTTTCTGAAGGATTCAAGATCGTTGGCTGCGAGCCGGATAAAAACAGCGATCTTAATAAGATATTTCTGGAGAAGATATTATGAGATGTAAAATCGGAATTGTGATAATAATGTTTTTTCTATTTGCTTCTCTTTATTCGGATACTGTAAAATACAGGCTCAGTGGCTATGTTGAATCATACTATCCCAAATTTCCGGACTACTATTTTGGTGAACCTGTGATGGGATTGAAAGTAAATGTAGAATTCTTTAATTTTTTCAAAGGTCTGGGTTGTGGCGGCTCTGCACAAATGACAGTGAAAAGTTATGATAAATATTTCCAGGATAGAAGAGTTTATGATGCATATATTCACAGCTTTTCGGATTTCCGGAAAGAGGACTCATATTTTATTTATGGATTTCTGGGCGGTATAAAATGTTCCGAGCTAAAATACCAAGATTATAAAACTCTTCAGGAGAATGAGGTTAGAATTATAAGACCGCTTCTGGGATTTCATTTCTCTACCCACGTCTGGGGTTTTTCGATATTATGGACACAGGCAGAGAATCGTAAACCATGCATTGGAACCGAAGTTAAATACCGAAGTACAAGCGGTGTTTTTTTTCAAATAGGAAAATATTATAGAGGACCTGTTTCCGGTATTAAGGCAGATATTTCTTTCCTTGTAGGATATGAATTCTTTAAATAGCTATTGGTTATATTTCTTTTATAACTATGGGGATGAAATTATTAAATCTGATTAACACTGTTTTTTAGTAGAAATTTAAAAGGATATTATGAAAAAAAAAGATCACTCAATTTCGATGTTGAAAGCAAATTTGTATGCTCTCCCGGTTATTGTTCTTACCATTATTCTAATTGTGCTTCCATATTGTTCTCTCTGGGGAAGAGCAAATATAAAAGATAGCTTTGCATCGATATATGCTACCCTGATCGTATTTTTTCTGGTATTAATTCTCGGAACCTGTATTCATGAAATACTGCACGGACTTTCCTTTTTGATCTTTGGAAAATTATCTCTTAAACAAATAAAAATAGGATTCCAATGGAAAACAGTTACACCCTATGCACACTGCAAAGTTCCGATTACTGCCGGTGTTTATCGTATTGCTTTGATAATGCCTACACTACTTTTGGGGATCATTCCGTCTATTATTGCCCTTATCACAGGAATCGGCTGGCTGATGATTTACGGCGTATTTTTTACCATTGTTGGAGGTGGGGACCTGCTTGTAATGTGGATAATCCGTAAAGCAAAACACAATCAACTTGTGCAGGATCATCCTTATAATTGCGGGTGCTATATCTTTGAAGATTAGCCGCTGATTAATACGGATTGAAAC
The DNA here is from genome assembly GCA_021108055.1 of Candidatus Cloacimonadota bacterium. Taxonomy (GTDB): domain Bacteria; phylum Cloacimonadota; class Cloacimonadia; order Cloacimonadales; family TCS61; genus JACNIV01. The sequence continues at coordinate 824 of JAIORR010000127.1, read as the reverse complement.
GGATTAAATTCAGAATTCACGAATTAAAGATAGACTTTAATTTTTGAGTTAACAAAAAAAGTTTTGTTAATAATTTTGACAAAGGAATTTTTGTTAAATTTATTAACCCTAATCAAGTTCTTCAAATCTGGATTGTGTTTTTGTATGTCTTAGCAACTACCTACTTATCTGACACTAGCCCGAGTTTATTTCCTTCCGTATCGAGGAACCAGGCATAATAACCATGTTCTCCGGGTATTTTTGTTTTGGGATCGATGATCTTTCCACCTGCAGGTTCGATTCTATCTAAAATAATTTGAAGATCGTTCCCGCCGTTAAGGTAAACGATTGTTCCTTTTCTACCGGGTTCAAATCCTATTCCTTTTACAATTGCTCCGCTAACTTCTCCTTTCTCTCCCGGGAAGAAACCCATCCTGTCATTGCCAATTGTTTCTTCTTTAATTTCAAACTGCATGATCTCAGCATAAAACTTTTTTGCTCTGATAAAATCATTTACCGGAATTTCAAACCAGACAATAACTTTTTTCATTTTTTCTCCTTCTTTTCGGGCGAAGCTTCGATTTATCGGAACGAAGCCCAACCTGTCCCAGCGTATCTGACCACTTACGAGTGGTACAGAGAAGCCGGATATTTTCCGATTAGATATTATGAGTTCTGCGAAATTTCTGGACTTGCCCTCATCCTCTAACTTCTTCTCCTGCAAGGAAAAGGAGCAGTCTGTCTTCCTCTAATTTTAGGAGAGGATTGAGGTGAGGTTGGAATACACTCTATTATGCAGAACTTATATTCCTAAATTACTTAAAGAACCTATCCAATCCAAATGC